>VHDF01000057.1 GCA_016871495.1 Verrucomicrobiota bacterium
TCGGGGAGCTTCAGCGAGCGATAGACGCGCGAAGTGGCCAAGAGCCCCGCATGAGACGAAGCGGTCTCGTCGAGCGGCTTGGGATCGATGGCGAACGGCGACTTGGCTTGGACGGGCAAGCGAGCTGGCATGCGCAAGAAATACATGATGTATATAACATTGCAAGAGAACAATTCACATCTGATGCGTCTTGAAGCGGTTTTTTTGAATCGCTACCGAATTACCCGTGGATCAGGGGCTGTGAATCAGGAATTGAGAATCGTTCTCTCCTGCCCTACGTTGTCGGTCAAATGCCGACTGGGACATGAAAACCGACTTCAGGAAACGAGTTTGGGGGACCACGTTGGTGGCGCTGGTTCTTAACACGAGGATTGCGACCGCGGCGGAGCCTGACCCTTCCGCCACGCCGGTCGGGATTTGGAAATGGGGTTGGAGCACTCCGGCGGGGCAGGTCGTGGACATGACTCTGCGCGTTCGCGCTGACGGGACCAATTACAGCGGCTATATCCTGGGCCGAAACAACAAGCAGATTCCGATTCAGAAGTTCAGTTTTACTCCGCCGAATCTGGCTTTCGAAGTACCGCGAGAGGTTCACGGACACAAGTCGATGGCGCGTTATCAAGGCGAGCTCAAGGAACATCGACTGGCGGGGCGCATGGAATTCGAGCGGGACGGCGAGCCACGGCAGAGGGAGTGGAACGCGAGCCGCAATCCGGAATCCTTGAAACCGCGGCAGCCGGGTTTGCGCGGCCTGTGGCGGTATCAAGTCAAGGCCGGCGATGGCGATGCCCTCGAACTCACCGTTCGCTTCCGGTTTGAAAACGGCAAGTTGCTTGGCTACAATCGCGTGTTTGACGATGAAGTTCCGGTGACCGATCTGGAAAGCAAGGAAGGCGAGATCAAGTTCAATGTCGCTCGCGAGTGGGATGGAAAAAAATTCACGGCCCGATACCGAGGCAAGGCCATGGGTGACTTGATCAAAGGGACCATCGAATCGGACTTCACGGGCACGATGCAGACTTACGACTGGGTGGCTTGGCGGGACTAGTCGCCTTCCTCCTCCATCATGATTTCTCATCCCTCCCACTCGACCGGATGGGGGCGATTTTTTTCAGGTTGGGGAAACCGTGGCGCCAGAGGGCGCGGCAGGCTCAGGATGGGAGGGGCGATCGTGTGGAGGGCGGTGTTCATGGTTTGGCCTGTCGTGATTTTTGCGGCGGATCGAGTCAAGGAGATCGAGCCTTCCAAAGCCGAAATTGATTTTTCGAGAAGAACGTTCGCCCGATTTTGATCGAGCATTGTTACTCCTGTCACAGCCGGGAAGCGGACAAGGTCAAGGGAGGGTTCGCTCTCGATTCACGGGAGGGCCTGTTGAAAGGGGGAGAGGGCGGAGGAGTGGTGGTGCCGGGCAAACCCGACTCCAGCCGGCTGGTGCAAGCGATCCGGCATACGGACGCGGAGTTCAAGATGCCGCCGAAGGACCCGCTCCGTGCCGATCAGATTGCGTTGATTGAACAGTGGGTGGTCTCGGGCGCGGCCTACCCCAAGTCGCGAGGCGGCGCGGCCGGTTCGAGCGGCAATTCCCTCGCCGAAAGCCGCAAGCAGTGGCCTTTCACGCGTGTGCAAGCACCCCCTGAACCCAAGGTTCGCGCCCAAAACTGGCCTCGACAGGGTTTGGATCGATTCATCCTTGCGAAGTTGGAGTCGATGGGACTGCGTCCCGCCCCTCAGGCGGGCGGAATCGATCTCCTTCGGCGCCTCTCGTTCGATCTGACGGGCTTGCCTCCCTCGACCGAAGCGATCGTCTCCTTCGGGAATGGAGCGCCCGCGCGCGAAAAGATCGAGTCGCTGGTGGATGGCTTGCTGGATTCGCCCCGGTTTGGAGAAAAATGGGGGCGTCATTGGCTCGATATCGCGCGCTATTCAGATTCCAACGGACTTGAAGCCAACCTTGAGTATCAAGAGGCGTGGCGTTACCGGGACTATGTGATTGGCGCCTTCAACCGCGACAAGCCGTATGACGTGTTCATTCGGGAGCAACTCGCGGGCGATCTCTTGCAACCCGAGAGTCTCGAAGCACAACTCGAGGCTTTGACCGCCACCGGATTTTTGTCGCTTGGCCCCAAGACTCTGAATGAGGAGCCGGAGAAAATGCGACTGGACGTCGCGGATGAACAAATCGACGTCACGATGCGGGGATTCCAGGGGTTGACCGTGAGTTGCGCCCGCTGCCACGATCACAAATTCGATCCCATTTCTCTTCGGGATTATTACGCGCTGGCGGGCATCTTCACGAGCACGGCTTCGCTCCGGACGGGCGCCGAGGCGGCCGCCCCTGGACCCCTTCGAACGCCCTGGATGGAACGTCCGCTGGAATCGAAGGAAAAGCAGGAAGCCTACGAGAAGCATCAGCGCGAAGTGGCCGAGCTTTCCACGCGGGTTCGGTCCGCGATGCAGCTCAAGAAGACGCTTCCCGGTGGCGTCAGCAGCAATCAACTGGGGGGCATCCTGGTGGACAACACCCAGGCGGTTGCCACGGGTACCTGGCGCTCCTCGACCGGCTCGACCAACCGCTTCATTCAAAGCGACTACTTGCAGGATAGCGACCGGGAAAAGGGAAAGAAGAGCCTCCGTTTTCAACCGGTGCTGCCCGCGGCGGGGCGCTATGAAGTCCGCTTTGCTTATCCGCCGTCATGGAACCGTGCCACCAACGTGCCCGTGCGGGTGGAGCATAAGTCGGGGGTGGCGAATCTGATTTTGGACCAGCGCCAGGAGCCCCCGATCGACCGGTTGTTCGTTTCGCTTGGGGAGTTTGAGTTTGAGGCTGGCACGAATGGGGCTGTGGTCGTTTCGAACGCGGGCACACGCGGGTCTGTCGTGGCGGACGCTGTGCAGTTTCTTTCTCTGGAAGCTGCGGTTCCCGCAATGACCTCGGTGAAGCCGGCTGCGGGGACGGATGCTCAGAACATGATGGCCACTCCCGGGACGGATCCATTCACCATGCAGGAGAAGTTGTTCGAACTGCAGGATCAGGCGCCTCCTCGTCCCGCGATGACCATGGCGGTGGCCGAAGGCCGGGTGGCGCACACCCCAGTGCGGCTGCGCGGTGATGTGAAAAGGCCTGGTGAAGTGGCGCCCCGGGCTATTCCCCCGATTCTGGTGCCCGCCGGACTGCAGGCGCCCGCGATTCCCGAGCAGGAAAGCGGCCGCCGCCAGTTGGCGGATTGGCTGGGCTCGACCCAGAATCCTCTGACGGCTCGCGTCGCGGTCAACCGCGTGTGGATGCATCTTTTCGGCAAGCCGCTGGCGGGCACACCGGATAATTTTGGAGTGTTGGGGGAACGGCCCTCACAACCCGAGCTGCTGGATCATCTTGCCGCCCGTTTCATGGCGCTTGGGTGGTCTCACAAGAAGCTGATTCGAGAGATCGTTTTGAGCAGCGCTTATCAGCAATCCACGGTCGCGGGCGCGGAAACGTTGGCGAAGGATCCCGACAATCAATGGTTTTCGCGCATGCCGGTGCGCCGTCTGCCAGCCGAGTCGATTCGGGACGCCATGTTGCACGCCAGTGGCAAACTTGATTTGCAGATGGGCGGGCCTTCGCTGACCGCGGCTCCGGCGGGAGCAGTGCCGCGGCCCGCGGGCGTGATGGGACCTGCGGAAGCGGCTTTTCGCCGGAGCGTCTATCTTCCCGTGCGGCGCAACAATCTCGACGACCTGATGCAAAGTTTCGATTTCGCGGATCCCCACGCCCTCGCCGCTAAGCGCAATCAGACCTCCGCGCCCACCCAGGCACTCTACATGCTCAACAGCGATCTTGTGCACGAGCAATCACAAGCGCTGTCGGAGTCCCTCGCTGCCTTGCCCTCCGACTCGGCCCGGCTGGAACAGCTCTTTCTGAGGACCTTATCCCGTTCTCCCGATGCGGACGAGAAGTCGCGTTCGCTCGACTTCGTGGCGAGATTCAAGCCCGGACCGGTCCGTCCGGGTGAGACGGCGGGTCCGGCGGAGAGGGAAGCGTGGCGGGCACTTGCTCACGTCCTCTTTGCAACCACCGAATTCCGGTTTCTGAACTGACCGACCTTGTTGATGAACATCGCCGACGATTCTCACGATGGGAGCCCGCCGTTTCCACCAGCCTCATCCGCCTCGGACACGGCCGGCGAGAGAGTGGCTGGCAGGGGGAATGAAGAAAGCCGTATCCATTCGGCATACGCGAGCGTGAACAGGCCGGTGGCCTTGACCCGGCGCGAGTTGTTGAAGCGCTGCGGGTGTGGATTCGGTTATCTTGCGCTCGCCGATTTGCTTCATGCTGCGACGGCAGTTTCGGGCGGCGCGACTCAGCCTCTGGCGCCGCGGGCCACTCATCACCCTGCGAAGGCCAAGCGAATCATTTTTCTTTTCATGCACGGGGGGCCGTCCCAAGTCGACACGTTCGATCCCAAGCCGAAATTGAAGGAGCATGACGGCAAGGGCATGCCCGTGAGCGCGGAAGGCGCGGCACCCGCGCCCGGCAAGCTGCTGGCTTCGCCTTGGGAGTTCGCCCGGCATGGCCAGAGCGGATTGGAAATCAGCTCGGTCTTTCCCGAATTGGCCAGGCATTGCGCGGACGACCTCTGTGTGATTCGCAGCATGCACACGGAGGAACCTGATCATGGCCAGGCGGTGCTCAAGCTCCACACCGGACACGGCACCCTGGTGCGGCCGAGCATGGGATCCTGGATTGTTTATGGGTTGGGCACTCTGAATCAGAGTTTGCCGGGATTCATCACCCTTTGTCCTTCGAGCATCACGGGGGGGCCTCAGAATTACGGCAGTTCGTTCCTGCCCGCCGTGTATCAGGGAACGGCCATCGGGCAGGCTGGGCAGCCTGTTCGCAACGCGCGCTTGCCGCTTTCGAGCCAGCGCGAGCAACTCGATTTGATCCAATCCTTCAACAAAGCGCATGCCGCGAGAGTCCATCGGGATCCTCAACTCGAAGGGGTGATCGAGTCCTACGAACTCGCCTTCAAAATGCAGACGGAGGCGCCGGAGTTGACCGATCTTTCTGAGGAGTCGGACGAGACCAAGGCGCTTTATGGCATTGATCAACCCGCCACGGACGATTTCGGGAGGCAATGCCTGCTCGCGCGGCGATTCGTGGAGCGGGGGGTGCGCTTCATTCAAGTGAGCCACAGTTTCAAGTGGGACCAGCACGCCAATTTGAAGCGCGATTTGGAACGGAACGCGGGGGAAGTCGATCGTCCGATCGCCGCCCTGCTTCAAGATCTGAAACGGCGGGACTTGCTCAAGGACACCCTGGTGCTTTGGGGCGGGGAGTTTGGGCGGACGCCCACCATTCAGGCCGGCGCGGACGGCCGCGACCATAATCCCGGGGGATTCTCCGTGTGGATTGCCGGAGGAGGCGTGCGGGGCGGGATGGCCTACGGTTCAACTGACGACTACGGACGCCTGGCGGTGGACAAGAAGGTTCACGTGCATGATTTGCACGCCACCCTTCTGCATCTGCTCGGGATGGACCACACCCGATTGACTTACCGTTACGCGGGCAGGGACTTCAGGCTCACGGACGTGGCCGGCAATGTCGTGCGCGACATCATCGCCTAGCCTCCTGGATGCCGGCCAGGCTGGAGCGTGGAACCCAGCCCGTGCGCTGGCCGTTGTCGGTCACTTGCACCCAATCGCCTTTGACGCCGGAGCGCAAGACTTCCGTGCCGTCTTTCATCGAGAAGGCCGTTTGGGATTCCTCCAGCGGTCCGAACTTGGCGTGCAGGACGGTTTGTCCGGTGGCGGAGAGTTCCACGACATAACGTTCCGTGCTCCGATGCGCGTGCCACCACGCCGCAAGCGCACCCCCGGCGAGCAAGGCGGACAAGACGGAGGCCACCCCATAGGGGCGCAAGGCGCTGGTCCAGCCCGGTTTGATTTTCAAGGCGATCAGGATGATGAGCGAGGTCCAGACGCTCAACGCGAAGAGGGCGGCCCATTCGTCGGCGCGAAGTCTTGAAACGACTTCTTCCAGCAGGTTGGCAAGCGGCGGCTGGGTCAATCCCGAGCGGTCCCGGGCGAACTGAAGATTGGCGCGAATGTCCGGATCGCGCGGGGCCTGCAAAACGGCGCGCCGGTAATGCAAGATCGCGCGTCCCGTTCGGCCTGCTTTGTACCATGCGTTCCCAGCGTTGAAGAACACGGCCACCGAGCCTTTGCCCTGCGCGATCAGCGCTTCGTAGGCCCGGGCGGCTTCCAGGAACTCCTGCTTTTCGTAGAGTTGATTCGCGCTGTCAAAGCTGACGACCAGGGCGGAAGGTTCGTGGGTGGCGGGAGGAGTCCCCGCGCCCCAGGCGCACCAGCCGGTCAACTCGGCGAAGAGACACCAAACCCAAAGCTTCCTCATGACTTAGCCCGGAAATTTCATGCTTGTTTCGCGACTGGGAATTTCCGGGCTAAGGAAACCGCGCCCTTGTCGCACGAAAACGCATCCTGGAGGCGTGGTCTGAGGAAGAATTCCTTCCAACTGGGTGTGGAATGGGGATGGCATCAGTTTGTTGAACGGGGAGCGCGGTTCGATCTAACCCGCATTGTTGAATCTCGGTGGGGAGCGTTTTCCAACCCAGTCGAATGTGAAACATGCGGGTTAGAGCCTGGTTCCCAATCAGCCAACGCTCCCAACCCGAGTTCGAGCCGGTCCAGCCATGACCTGAGTTCGGAGGCGCTCTGGACCGGGGCGAACCGCGCTTGATCGCAAGCTTGCAGCAACGCTCGAAGGTCGGCGCATAATTCCATGGGTGCGCCCAACTTTTCCAGATGCTCCTCGATCACCGACTCGGTGATGGAGGCAGCGGGAAGGTCCAGCTTTTGCCCCAGCCGATCTTGAAGCAATCGAAAGGCGCCGGCAAAGAATGCCTGGGAATCCGAGCGGTCCGCATCCTGTCTGAGGACGGCCATGCCTTCGGCCTCGCGGCGGTCCACTTCCATGCGGCGACGCAATCGCGGATCGCGCTCGATCCGGTCATTCTGGCTCTTCCAAATGGCTGCGCCAATCCATCCCAGCAAGGGCAAAACGGTCAGCAGCCAGTAAAGAGGACGCTCAATCCACGGGGTGGAGATCGCCGCCAAGGTTCCCGGGTGGGGTTTGATGTGAACGATGTCGCGTCGAGCCGAGTCCGGCTGCGTTCCGGCGGGCGAAGTGGCCAGCACCGTCGGCTGGGCTGAGGCCGCGCTTCCGCCCGACACTTGCAGCGGGATGGCTGGATGGGATAGGGTTCGATACGTTCTCGCCTCGGGATCGAAGTAACTGAAGTCGATGGCGGGAAGCTGCCGGACGGAGGTGGACTCCGGGATGAGGACCTGCTCGAAGGTTTTGGTTCCTTGGATCCCCAACTCGTCTCCCGTCTCCACTTTGCTGGTGGGCGGATAGACTTTGAAATCGCTCCATTCTTGGCCGCTGGTCGCGGGCATGGCTAGGGCGTCGAATCCGCCCTTGCCGCTGATCTGAACGCGGAGGGTGAGGGGATCGCCGGCGGCGAGGGAAGTGGGTGCGGCGTTGACCTGCAGGCCAAACTGGCCGACCGCTCCCGAGAAGTGGGCCGGCCTGCCTTCGGTTGGGAGGGGTAGGATCTTGAGCTTGACCTCGTCGCTTTTGAGCGTCATCCGCCGCCATTCGATGCCGGTTCCGAAAAGGGAGGAGAACAGGTCACCGCCGAATTCGTCGCGCGTGCGCCGGCGTTGCTGCGGGATCCCGATGGTGGCGGAGATCTCGGCCGGCCCCAGGGTTAAGCTGCCCTCTCGCGCGGCGGCGGCGGTGGCCTTGAAATTGTAAAGCCGGTAGCCCTTTCTGCCCAACTGCACGCTTTGTTCCCTGGGTTTGGGCATCTTGCCGAACGTGAAGCCGTCGCCCTTCAGTTGCGGCATGTGGATTTCTTGCGCATTCTGAAAATACAACCTGATTTCCACGGGAAACATTTCCCCCACATAGAACGTGTTGGTCGGGGTCATGAGCCGGACGAACGCCAGTTGCTTGATGGGGTCATTCTGGACCGGTTGGCTGGATTCCTTGACGACGGTCAGTTTGAGGGGTTGGGTGGAGAAAGATTGCCCCCCCACGCTCGCGGTCAGGGAAGGAATCGTGAATTCTCCTTCGCGCAGCGGCGTGACCAGATAGTTGAAGACCAGCGTGTCTTTGCGCCTCCCGTTGTAGAAGCCCAAGTTGCGGCTCTGGCCGCCAAAGGAAATCTGCAAACCCTCCGGCAGACTGAAGTTGGGGACCGCCTGGACCTGGATGTCTTCGAAGGACAACGAGAGGGTGACGGATTCCCCCACGAACGTGGTCGATTCATCCAAGGTGGCGGTGAACGAGGCTCCTCTGGCGAGAAGGCCCAATCCCAACCCGAGGCAGAGGATGGAGATCAACCGCGTCATCGCTCTTACCAATCCTTGAGGATCCGCACCCTTTGTTTCGACGACTTCGGCGGCACGAAGATCATCGCGCGTTCCTCGCCTTTTTGGGCATCCAAAATTTTCGCCGCCTGATCGGGAGTCATCTGGCCTTGCTGAGCCGCAGTCGAGGATCCTTGTTGAGCGGGCGATCCTTCGGACCCTTCCTGCTGCGCCGAGTCCGAGGATTTGTTTTGATCCTTGGATTCCTTGGCATTCTTCTCCGAAGGTTCGGGCTCTTTAGGGTCCTTCTGAGGTTGTTGTTCCTGTTGGCCCTTCTTCTCGTCCTCGGGTTCGCCCTCTTCGCCCTTCGACCTGGAATCTTTCTTCGAATCCTGCTCTCGATCCGATTGATCCGGCTGTCCTTGGTCTTGTTTGGACCTCTCCTCGCCTTCCTTGGAGTCGGGTTTGTCGTCGTCCTCCCGTTCGTCCTTGCTGTCTTGTTTTTGGGAATCGTCCTTCTTCTTTTCCATCTGTTTCTTGAGCTCTTCGATTCGATTCCTGATGTAATTCAGATTGTGAGCGGCGTCCGCATCGGCAGGCTTGAGTTTGAGGGCGCTTTCGAACCTTGATTGGGCACTCTCCCATTGCTTGAGTTTCTCCTGGGCGTCCGTGGATTGTTCGCCGCCTTGGAACAGCGCGTGACCGAGGTTGTAATAGGAGCGTTGTTGAAGTTCGAGATCGGGAGTGGCGAGGCTGGCTTCCAGATGGCCGGCCGCCTGCTCGAGTTGGCCTGAGGCGAGGGCGGACGTGCCGGCGTTGAAGCGAAGTTTCGCGTCGTCGGGTTTGGCTTGGGCGAGTTTGTCCCACTTCTGCGCGGATTCCTTGTATCGACCCGCCTCGAAATCTTGTTTCGCTGAAGAGGTGGACGCCTGGACGACGGGAAGGCCTGTCAGCAAGAGCAGGATGGCGATCGCGGTGCCCGACCCTTGTCCCCAGGGCAACGAACTCGTTGCCGGCGTGTTCGGCGCGGCGGGCGGTCGTTTGCGGTCTGGAATAAACAACTCGATCATCAGCAGGAGAATGCCCAGGCCCAGGGGCCAGGCAAAGCGCTCGTGATATTTTTTCAGCAATTTGGAATCGGATTCCGATTTTGGCAAGGGCGCCAGCCCCTGCTCGTAGAGCGTGGCCATGGTTTTGGTCCCCTTCAAGGGAAGGTAGAACCCACTGGTCAAGGTCGCCAATTCCTGCAAAAGGGGCTCGTTCAGGCGAGATTTGACCACGTTTCCAGAACCATCCTTCAAGAAGTCGGACACGCCCTTTTCGTCCCGGACCTTGAGGATTTCTCCTGACGCCGTTCCCACGCCCACGGTGAAGATTTTCAACCCTTCCTTGGCCGCGGCGCGAGCCGCCTCGACCGCTCCGGCTTCGTGGTCTTCACCGTCGGTGAAAATCACCAGGATCTTGTGGTTGTCTTTTTCGTCCTTGAACGCGGTGAGGGCGGTCTTGATGGCGCCCGCCAGATCGGTGCCGCCCTGCGGAATGATGCTGGTATCCAGGACCTGGACCGATTGCCGGAACGCGTCCTCGTCCAGGGTGAGCGGGCATTGGAGAAAAGAGGAACCCGCGAACGCCACCAACCCGAGCCGGTCGTTTCGAGCCAGTTTCAGCAAATCCATCGCCTCCAGTTTGGATCGTTCAAGCCGGTTGGGGGCGAGGTCGGTGGCGAGCATGCTGCGGGAGGTGTCGATGGCCACCACGATGTCCAAACCGCGTTGCCGGGCTTCCTCCCATTCGAATCCGTAGCGAGGTCCGGCCAGGGCCAGAAAAAGCAGTGCCACGGCGCCGACGAGCAGTCCGGCGCGAATCTTTTGGCGTGCTGGAGAGACACCGACGGTGAGTTGCGCCAGCAGCCGGGATTGCACGAATTGGCGCATCAAGGCCTGGCGTGTTCTCCAGGCCCAGATCAGGAAGAGCGCCACCGCAGGCACCGCGATGGCCATCAGCCAGAGAATGTGAGGATGGGCGAAGGTCATGGCAGCCGCCTCCACACGCTATGCGCGAGAATCATTTCCAGCAACAGCAGCGCCAGCCCCGGAAGGACGAACCAGGGATAAAGTTCCTCATAGCGGAGGAATCGTTTCACTTCCACCTCGGTCGTTTCAAGTTTGTCGATTTCGTCGTAAATCGATCGCAATGTGTCCGTGCTGTCCGCCCGGTAATAACGACCTCCGGTGTTCGCGGCGATTTTCTTCAGCGTTTCCTCGTCGATTTCGACGGGAACCGGCACGTAGCGCTTGGTGCCGAACATGTCGGTCTGCGGGAAGGGGGCGGTTCCGCGTGTGCCCACGCCTATGGCATAGACTTTGACCCCCAACGCTTGGGCCGTTTCCGCGGCCGTCAGCGGCGGCACCTTGCCCGCGTTGTTGACGCCGTCCGTCATCAACACGACGATCTTGCTCTTGCTCTGCAGATCCCGCAGCCGGTTGACGGCGGCGACGAGCGCGCTCCCGATCGCCGTGCCATCGTCGATCTGGCCCAAATCGAGCCGCTCCAGATTCTGCGCCAGGAAGGTGTGGTCCAAGGTCAACGGGGCCGCGATGTAAGCGCGTCCGCTAAAGGCCACCAGACCGATGCGATCATTCTCGCGGCGTTGGATGAATTTCAAAAGAACGTCCTTGGCGATGACCAGCCGGTTGACCCGCTCGCCTTGCAGTTGAAAATCCTCCGCCGCCATGCTGCCGGAAATATCCAGGGCCACGACGATATCGATGCCGCTCGCTCGAATCTTCGATTCGCCAAAGGTCCATTGGGGACGGGCGAGTCCCGCGATCAAGGCGGCCAGCGCCAGCCAGCGCAAACGGACCAGCCAGGCGCCCACACTTGAACGAGTGATCCCGGCGATGCCCTTGACGAGCTGCACCGAGGAGTAAAGGAACGCCGCTTCGCGACCCACCCGCCCGCGCAACCAGGCAAGGAGGGGAATCAACAGCAACAACAACAGCCACCAGGGCTGGGCAAAGCGGATCATGACGGCCCTCCTCCAGCCGGGGCGCGGGGCACATCCGCGGCGCCCGCAAACGCCGCCGTTTCATCGACCAGCCGAAGCGCCGAGTTTTGCAACGCTTCCAAATCCTGGAGGGACGGTTCGTCGCGAGCGAATTTCACCAGGTCACATCGTTCCAGGAACTCGGCCAGGGCGCGCTTTTGTTCCCGGCTCAATTGGGCCGAGGCCTGCAGTTCATCGAGGAATTCCTCGGTCGTCCTTTCCGGAGCGCGCAAGCGCAGGCTTTCCTCCAGGTAGAGCCTCAAGGCGTCCGAGACCGCGATGCAAAACGGCTTCGGTTGTTCGATCCAGGCGCGCGCCTGGAGGATGCGTTCGCGCGCCCGCACATGCGCGGGCACGGGCGGCACCGGGGGAGGAGGCGATTCAACCCGTCGCTTCCTCCGTTTGAGCATGGCCCAGACCAACCCCGCCAGCACGAGCGCCAGAACCAGCCATCCCAGCCACGCCCAGGACATGCCTGTGTCGACAAGCCCTCGCGGTGGACGCAATCCTTCCACGGCTTGGTTGGTTCCCCGAGGCGGAACGATGACGACGTTGGATGGGGATGGTTGACTCACCGCCTCGCCTCCTTATCCGCGTTGCCGTCGCTTCTCGCGCAAATCGAAGAAGCGCGCCAGCTCGAGCTCGTAGGGCCGGTCGGTGCGCACTTGCACGAAATCCACGCGCGCCGAACGAAGCAGCTTGGTCAGTTCGGCCTGGGACCTGTCCCGCCGCTCCATGAAAGCCTGCCGCTTGCGCGGATCGCCGGTGTCCACTTCCACCACCTCGCCGGTTTCCGCGTCTTTCAGGATCAGTCGGCCCAGCGCCGGCAGTTCGTGTTCGAAGCGGTCCAGGGTTTGAATGGCGACCACGTCGTGGCGGCGATTGGCCTGCCGCAGGGCCGTGAAGGACGCTTGCGCGAGGGTGCTCGACAACACCGACTTGCGCCGCAGATGCGCTTCCATGCGCGAACGGTTGGGGGCGGACTCGCCCAAGAAATCGGAAAGCAGGATGGCGATGGCCCGGTGGCGGGTCACCCGGGAAAGAAACTCCAGCGCGGAGTTCATGTCCGTACCCCGCCTTTTCGGTTCAAAACAAAGAATGTCGCGAATGACCCGGAGCACGTGTCGGCGCCCTTTCCGCGGCGGAATGAACTGCTCGACTTCCTCCGTGAACAGGATGAGGCCGACCTTGTCGTTGTTCCGGGTGGCGGAGAACGCCAGCACCGAGGCGATTTCGGCCGCGAGTTCGCGTTTAGACTGGCTCACGGAACCGAAGAGGCCGGACGCGCTCAAGTCCACGAGCAGCATGAGAGTCAGTTCCCGTTCCTCCGCGAATTTTTTGACGAACGGGTGGTTCATGCGGGCGGTGACGTTCCAATCGATGGTGCGCACGTCGTCGCCGGGCTGGTATTCGCGAACCTCGTCGAAGTTCATGCCCTGGCCCTTGAAGACGCTGTGATACTGGCCCGCCAGCGACTCGGTCACGAGCCGGTTGGTCTTCAGTTCAATCTGCCGGATTTTGCGCAGGAGTTCGCGGGGAATCATCGCTCAAGGAACAGGCAGTTCGTCCAGGATCTTCTGCACGATGGTCTCGCCGGTTTTCTCCTCGGCCTCCGCTTCGTAGGTGATGCTGACCCGGTGCCGCAGGACGTCCATGGCCACGCTCTTGATATCCTGCGGGGTGACATAGCCGCGGGCTTTGAGGAAGGCGTGCGCTTTGCCGGCCAGGGTCAGGGCGATGGTCGCGCGCGGTGAGGCGCCCATCTGGATCAATCCCTTCAAGTCGATCCGATAGGACTCCGGTTCGCGGGTGGCGCAAACTAAATCGACGATGTAGTCCTTCACTTTGTCGTCGATGTAAATGTCGTTGAGCACTTGCCGGGCATGCAAAATCTGAGCGGGCTCGATGATGCGGCGCGTGGAGGGCAGCCCCGAGGTCCTGGCCATCAAATCCAGGATCTGCCTCTCCTCGGCCCGGCTGGGATAACCGATGCGGAGTTTCAACATGAAACGATCGACCTGGGCTTCGGGCAGGGGATACGTGCCTTCTTGCTCGATGGGGTTTTGCGTCGCCAGAACCAGGAAAGGTTCTTCGAGCGGATACGTGGTTTCGCCCAAGGTGACCTGCTTTTCCTGCATGGCTTCCAGGAGCGCGCTCTGGACTTTGGCGGGCGCCCGATTGATTTCGTCCGCCAGCACGAAGTTCGCGAAGATCGGACCTTTCCGGGTGGTGAACCCGCCTGCCTGGGGTGTGTAGATTTGCGTGCCCAGGATGTCGGCCGGGAGCATATCCGGGGTGAACTGCAATCGGGAGAACTTGGCGTGGATGCAGCTCGCGAGCGATTTGACGGAAAGGGTTTTGGCGAGGCCGGGGACGCCCTCGAGCAGGACGTGTCCGTTGGACAAGAGCCCGATGAGCAAACGCTCGATCAAATACTTCTGTCCGATCACGACCTGGTTCAGTTCTGCCAGCAAAGGCTGCACGAAGGCGCTGGCGGTCTGCACTTCCGCGTTGATGGCGCTAATACCGGTATTCATGAGCGGCGGAATGTAATCGCACCTCCCGCGTTGTGCCAGCAAATGCTGTCCGGTCAGGAACGCTCCGGTGCATCCAGAGGTTTTCGGTGACCGGGTTGTCGTGGTAACGCAGACAGCCCTGTCTGCTGTGGCGCAGGCTGCCCAGCCTGCGGGGCGACGAAGGGAACCAGGCACGTGGAGAGCATGGAAGGGCCTCGTTCTTCACCCGCCGGGTCGACGGGCTGTCGGCGGTACGGCAGCCTGCGCCACACGACAGACAACTTCGGGTTGCACGGGGAACGCTCATGTGGGCGTCGGCCCAAAACCATGGATCGAGAATCCTTCATCCCCGCGCTGCTAACCAGTAGCGCATTGAGTTCATGGCAGGAGGAGCGCGCTCGTTTCAAGGCCCGGATTTTCCGTTGGTTCGCCTTTTCGGGGGGGGCTTCCTCGATCGCCACGATATGCAACGGGTCGATTCGCGTGACGGACTCGTCCTTGGAGATCACCAGTACCTGCCCCGGCGACACCGCCACGAAATCGGGATGGACCACGGAGACACGGGTGCCATCGCTGAGGCGGAAGACGAACGGGCTGGAATCACCGTTGACCCTCTGGCGAATCAAGTTTCTGTTCATGCTGCCAGTCTATTCGAGCGTCGATAACGAAAGTCAAACGGCAATCCGTCCGTTATTAAGCCACTCCTCATCCACCTGAAGTTCATGAACGAACCGAGGGCGCGGAAATCGTCCTCAAACCTTGAAGTGCGACGCCTCGTCGCCGCGCCGCAAGTCGGCGGACCAATGCCCGTCTATTCCCTGAGTCTGGAGTCCATGATGAGGGTGACGGGGCCGTCGTTGACGAGGTGGATCTTCATGTCCGCCCCGAACACGCCCGACTGAACCGGCCGGGCGCTTTCGCGGCCCAAGGCCTCCACGAATCGTTGGTAAAGGGGGAGGGCGAGGTCCGGATGCGCCGCCCGCGTGTAGGAAGGCCGGTTCCCTTTGTGTGTGCTGGCGTGGAGGGTGAATTGGCTGACCACCATCAACTCCCCGCTGACCTCCGCCACATTCAGATTCATCACGCCCTCCGCGTCGGGAAAAACACGCAGCCGCGCGATTTTCCCGCAGATCCAGGGGAGATCCGCTTCCGTGTCCCCCGTTTCAATTCCCACCAGGACGAGAAGACCGCGATCGATGCGGGCGTGGACCTTGCCGTCGATGAAGACGGAGGATTCGGACACCCGCTGGATCACAACGCGCATGTGGTTTGGGTAGAGTGACTTGGGCCGGCTGTCGAGCCTTGAATTCTGTGCCACTAAAGACTCATTGCTCCCCTAGCGTGGCTGGGAGATATTGGCACTGGATAGTGGCCGCCAATGTGGCATCCGTGCTGCTCGAAGTCTTTCTTTTCATGAAACCCTTCCTGTCTTGCTCGTTTCGGGGACTCCTCTTCGCCGCTCTCCTTTGCTCCGGTGCTCAAAGTTGGGCCCTGGATGCGCTGGATAATCTTCCGCCTAAAGTCGTGCTCAAGTCTCCGGTGGACGGATTGTCCTTGCGCTCGCCCTCCGTCCTGAAGCTTGGGGCGGACGCGAGTGATCCTGAGAACCGCTTGAAGGCCGTGGTCTTTTACATCAATGGAGAGCCGGTCGTTTCGGTTCCGGTGCTGCCGGACGACGCCCGCAAGACTTACTTCGAGACCTCCTGGAATGTGCGGTCCTTCACGACCTTCCCCGTCAAACTCATTGTCCATGCCGGCGCCATCGACCGGGAGGGCCGTCGCGGCACCAGTGAACCGGTCACGGTCACCTTGACCGGACCTAACTCCATTCCCTTGGTGAACTTGACCGCGCCGGACAAAGCGCTCTCCATCACCAGCCGCGAGTATCTATTGAAAGCAACCGCGACCGATCGCGAAGGGGTGGCGAGAGTGGAGTTTTTGGCTGGTGGAAAGGTCATTGGAACCGATGAGCGTGCGCCCTTCGAGTTCTTGTGGAAGGAAATCCCCGCCGGACGCCACGCGGTTCAAGCCCGGGCTGTCGATGCCGATGGAGCCAGCGCGACTTCACTTCCGGTGGTTTTGACCGTGAACGCAGGCAAAGCTCCCGTGGTCGCCGTGACCGCTCCTGTACCCGGGGAGCTTCTGTTGGCCGGGGATGGTTTGGTGGGACTGAGTGCTCGTGTTTCGGATCCCGACGGAACCATCGTGAAAGTGGAATTTCTCGTGGGCGATCAGGTGATATTGCCCCAGGCGAACCTCACCGTGAAGGACCAATACTCGGGGGCATTCCGGCCTGAGGCCGCGGGCCGCTACACGGTTCGGGTTCGAGCGATGGACAACCAGGGAAATACGAGTGTGTCGGAGGAAGTTCCCTTCGAAGTCTACTTCCCGGAGCGCCCGCCCGAACTCATCGTCAGCCTGGTCTCGCGCGAATCGGTCCTGCCGGGTCCGGACGGTGTGATTCAAGTTCGCTCGGACGGTCCAGCGGACTTGTTGTTCAACGTCTCCATTTCGGGGGCCGCGCGGGGAAGCTCAGTCAAACGGGTCGAGCTTCTTTTGAACGGGAAATCCGCCGCCGTGGTTGAGAATCCTCCATCTCAAACTCGAGTGCAATTGACGGCCAAAGGGGTCCCTTATGGACTTTACGAAGTGCTCGTCAAGTCCGTGGATTCGCGTGGCGTGGTGGGGATCGGAATGTTGCCCCGATCCGCGCGTATTCGGGTGGTTCCCCTGGTGGCATTCAGCCAGATTTCGGAAGTCTTGATCGAGCCGGCTTCGAATTCGCTTTTTCGATCGGAGACGATAGGCGGAGATGTGGTGATACGTTCGACGGCCTCGCCGGTGGCGGCGCTCCAGGTCGTTGAGTTGTACCTTGATGGTGAGAAGGCTCTGAACCTCAGTCCCGCCAAAGTGGTTGCATCCCGGTCCCGCGTTTGGTCGATACCGTTCGAGTTGAAGGGCCTGAGGAACGGCAGCCACACCTTGCATGCGGTGCTTCGAGGCGTTGAGGGAGGAGTGCTGTACTCTCGCCCGGTTTCGATCGTGGTCGTCGTTTTCGAGGGAGGACTTGTCACGCAGATCACCTCGCCGAAGCCGCGCACCACGGCGACGGTGGGAGAGACGATCGAGGTCGCGGCCACGGCCAAGCCTGCCGGGGAAGGGCGCCCCGCCGAAGTCGCGAGCGTTCAGTTCCTCCTCAAACGCTCCGGCCAAAAGGACGTGGTGTTGAAGACCGACACTCGCTCGCCCTATTCGACCACGTGGAAGCCGGAATCCGAAGGCGTTTACACCCTGCTCGCCATCGCCAGGACTCCGGGCGGGAAAGAGTATCCGTCCGCGCCGGTCACGGTGGACGTCAAACCGCAACCGATCAGCGCCGCCATTGCGCTGACCTCTCCCAAGAACGGAGCGAATTACTCCCTGGGCCAAGTCGTTCCGGTTGCTGCCAAAGTCGAGGTCAAGGGAGTGGAGGTGAAATCGGTTCAATTTCTGGCCCGTCTGGACGGAAAATCCGAGGAGTCACTCAAAGTCGATTCGACTTCACCTTACTCGGTGGAATGGAAACCCAAGGCGGCTGGAAAATACCGCCTTCGCGCGGTGCTCTCTCTGGCGAACGGCAAGACGGTGGAATCACCCGAAATTGCGATTGCGGTGGGCGACGGAAACAAGCCTCCGGCGGTGGAAATTCTGAGTCCCAAGTCAGGCGGAAAGTTCGAGCTGGGCGAACCCATTTCCTTCACGGTGAAGGCATCGGATCCCGACGGTTCAGTGGCAGAAGTGAGGTATTTCATCCAGGGCGAACTCGTCGCCGTCGTTCCGAAGGCTCCTTACTCTTTGTTGTGGAGTTTATCCCGGAAGGGCGAGCACAAGATCGTGGCCATGGCCGTGGATAACCGGGGAGCGAAAACGGAATCGGAGCCGGTGGTGGTGACGATGGTGGATCCGAACGAGGGCAATCGCCCGCCGAAGGTGGATATCGTTTCTCCGGCCTCCGGTTCGACGCACCCTGCCGGAACGGTGAAGGTGAAGGTGCAAGCGGCCGATGCGGACGGCTATATACCGAAGGTCGAACTCTGGCTCGACGGGAAACTGGCGGCCCAGGAAAGTCGCGTTTTTGTCACCAAGCCCCGGCCCGGTGAACTCGCCGAATTCGAGTTGTCCGTCATGATCACGGCTCCGGGCGCTCACGTTTTGTCGGCCAAAGCCTTCGACGATCGGGGCAGCTCGACGACCTCGTCCGCCATCACCCTCAATATCGGAAGCGTCACGGTGGTTCAGGTTGAAGCGTTGCAAGAGACGCTGCTCGAATCCGGGGAGCAGGGAGCGGGAGGGTTCAAGATTTCCCGTTCAGGAACGGGCAAGCTTCCCTTGGTCGTGCGATACACGATTCGAGGAACCGCCACGGCCGGCATCGATTTCAAAGCCGTTCCAGAGACGGCCAGCATCCCACCGGGCGAGTCCTCGGTGGTGGTGAAGATTGATCCCGTGCCCGACAAGGCACTTGAGGGCAAGGAGAGTGTGACTCTCTCGTTAATGCCCGGAACCTCCTCCGGATCCCCCGCGGTGGATTCCGCGTACCGCTTGGGAGAAAAGTCATCGGCGACGCTCTGGATTGTGGAGAATGGCGCCGACGCTGTGAAGCGCACCCTCGTCAATGTGTTTCCGGAACCGGAGGTGATCTCCATCCTGGGCGATCGGAGCGGACATTTTGTATTCACGCGATCCGGGGATTTAAGTGTGCCGGTGGATGTTCTCTACCAAGTGTCGGGCACCGCCGACCCAGGCGTGCATTACGAGAAACTGAGCGGCAAGATCACGTTCCCCAAAGGGGAGAGCAAGGTCCGGCAAAGCGTGGTGCCGAAGGGTGCCAGTTTCGGCCAGCTCTCGAGGTCCATCATCGTGACCCTCGAACCCGCGGTTTGCATCGAAATTTTCCCGCCGCCTCCGAGTTGCTATCTGATCGGGCCGGACGGCAAGGCCACCTTGCACGTGGTGGCACCGATCGCGATCGGTTCCACGATCGAGTCCGTGGATAGCGCGCCCCCCGGGATCCTTTCGCTCAAGCCGATCGGTCTGACGGGTTTGCTTGGATTGACCCCGGACGAGTTGTACCCGGTGAGCATCGCCCCTCAGAACTCGACCGAGTCCATCGTCACCTTTTATGGCGCGAGTTTTCGAACTTACCTCGTCGAATCCAGCGACGACGAGGGGCGCACTTGGCTGCCGGTAGCCGTGGTGAATTCCGGCACGGGCCTGTTCTTCTTGGATGTCCCGACCCCGACCCCATCCCGAGTTTATCGCGCGACCAGAATCCTTTAATCCTCCGGACCCAATTGATGCTCAAGTTACTCGCCGTTCCGCACACCGGCCCGGAGTAGTTTTCTTGCTGGAAACGGCAATGCAGCCGCGTCGAGACGCGAAAGGCGCGAACCGAAAGTCAAGGTGATGGCGACTCCGGGTCGCGTGCGCGCGCGGCTCATCAGGTCCAAGGACACAGACTCCCCGCCGGGTCGAACAAAGGAAGGCTGTTTTCCTGAACGCTTCCGAGAGACAGGTCCTGCATGCGCTGAGCCGCGGCGGCGGAGACCATCATCTCGTGGCAATGGAGCGTGTCCCGAATCCGGATGATCGTGGCTGTTTCCGAGGAAAAAGGAACGGCTGCGCGAAGGGCGATTTCCAGGGCTTCCCGATCGTTTTTGGCCACCACTGGAATCTTGCCCCTTTCGAGAAAGCCGCTGGTGACGATGTTGGCGTAGGTGGTGACGAAATCAATTTCGTCGAACAGTCCCTGCGTGATCACATCAGCCAATCCCAGCCCGGTAGCATTGCCGTGCGTGGCCTCGGTGAGCCGGCTCACCATGATGGAACGAATGCGCGGGGCTTCGGGTTCGACTTCTCCGCTGATTCGGATCCGTCCGATGATGTTCGTGTCCATGCCTGAACCGCTGATGTCCTTGCCCACGCGGTCCACGATCAGCACGTCCAGATCATCGAAGGGCAACCGGGGCATGTTGCCTCGCGCCAGCTCGAGCAGTTCGGATTCCCTCGAGCTGAATCGCCCGGCGGGCAGGACTTCGACGTGGGCCGTTTCGTCATAAGCGTTTTCCACGACCGCCAGCCCAGCCCAAAGTTTGCCCGTCCCGAGAATCTGCTGGAAGGCGTCGGGAATGAGTTCACGCAAGCCCCGCACACCGTGCCGGTGAACTTCGCTGGCTTGGTTCTTCTTCCCGAGACCGATGACGGCCATTTTGACCAGCCCGCTTTCCCATCGACCGTGAAAATCAGTATGAGGCTTGACCCGGTTGATCAGGACAATGCCATCCGCTTTCCATGCGGCGAGGTCGATGAACACCGCCGGAGCCCCGGGATGCTCCTGGAGCCGATGCGTGTCCATGGAGGAAATGACGGGACAACCCATCGTCTCGGGGGTGATGCCATAGGAGGCGAGGACTTGGGCCTGTCCTTCCGCGGTGGCGCCTCCGTGACTCCCCATGGCGGGAACGATGAAGGGCGAGTTTCCATTGGCTTTGAGGAAGTCAACCGTGGCTTTGACCATGGAGTCGAGTTGAGCGATGCCACGGCTTCCGACCGCAATCGCCACGGAGCCGCCGCGCGGAAGGGGTGGTTGAAGGTTGGACCATTCTCTTGCGACCGTCCCTTCGAGGTCCTGAAGCCGGGGACGAGGGAAAGACTGGGTCGCGCGAAACCATCGAAGTTCATCGAGAGGAAAAGGCGCGATGCTCACGGGCTCGATTGCTGCCAGAGAAGCGAGCGTCCGCCAAGCACAATGCGGGGGCAGGAAGAGGTTGGGAGGAGCGTGTCGTTGACGACGCCTTCAAATCGGTCCCGACCGCTGACCCTAGCCCGCATATTTCATGCACGGGAGGCCCGGTGAGGACACCGGGCCTACAATCACAGAGGCAGGCGCGATGGTAGGCCGCGTGCCCTCACGCGGCACACTGTCGCGGATTCAAGCTCAGTATGAATTATCCGGGCTAGGCGCATGAAGTCCCCACCGCTCCCGTTGGGGTGCTGGCTTTCGAGCTTTTCGAGTGTGGAATAGGGAAATTCCCTAGGCCGTTTCGGAGAACCGCTTAGCCAATCCTGGTTTTGGCCCCGATATTCAAGGAGCGGAGTTCCACCTAAATTGCTCTCGTTCGAAGCAAGATTCGTGGAACTCAAAAAGAGAAAGGTAGAGCAATGAATGGTCATGGCAAACTCATCGAGACCCTTTCCGAATCCTCCATTTACAAGGATTACGAACGGTCGTTCACGGAAACCACCGGCATGCCCGTCGCGTTGCGTCCCGTGGAAACGTGGCGGCTGCCATTGCATGGCAAACGAAAGGAGAATCCATTCTGTTCTCTGGTGGCCGAACGCAGCCGTTCGTGTGCCGAGTGCCTGCAGATGCAGGAGCGGTTGGCACGAGGCGCCTCCACCGGTGCCTGCTCGATGAACTGTGCCTACGGTCTGACGGAGTTGGCGGTTCCGGTCAAGCTGGGCGCGGAGACCATCGGTTTTCTCCAAACCGGAAAAGTCCTGAAGCAAAAGCCCACCGACGCCGCCTTTGACCGGGCGATGTCCAATGCCGAAGGTCTGGGAATCGAGCTCGAAAAGTCCCGCGCTCGCCAGGCCTATTTCAAATCCCCCATTGTAAACCCCAAGAAACTCGAATCGATTGCGGGATTGCTCTCGATCTTCGCCGATCATCTCTCGATGAAAAGCAATCAGATTGCGGTGCAACAGGCCAATGCCGAGCCTCCCGTGATTACCAAAGCCAAGCGATACATCGAAGAGCATCATGCCGAGGACCTTTCGCTTGGCCAAGTTGCGGCGGCGGTGCACACGAGCCTGTTCTACTTCTGCAAATTGTTTCGCAAGGCCACCGGGGTCAATTTTACGGAGTTTGTCTCGCGGGTTCGCATCGAGAAGGCAAAGAATCTTCTTTTGAACCCCAACTTGCGGGTCAGCAAGATTGCCTACGAAGTCGGATTTCAGTCTCTCACGCATTTCAACCGCGTCTTCAAGAAGCTCACAGGGGAATCACCGACGGAGTATCGAAACCGGCTGCCCAAGGCCGCTTGAAAAGGCACCGCCTCCTCCCAAGGGATGCGCGGGTGGATTTCGCTCTGGCGCGACGCAAGCGGTGGAGTAACATGAGGTCGTGCGCCGTCGAAACCCAGATCAGTTTCGTCCGCAGCCGCCCTCGCCGCCGGCGAACCTGAGCCTCGAGCATTCCCGGGAGCAGCTCATGGCCGCGGTCTGCGAGGTCGAATATCTGCGGCGATCTCTTGATGCTCACGCCATCGTGGCGGTGACGGATGCCCGGGGCCGTATCACCTACGTCAATGAGAAGTTTTGCGAGCTCTCGAAGTATTCGGAGTCGGAGTTGATGGGGCGGGATCATCGTGTCATCCATTCGGGGTTCCATTCCAAAGAGTTTTTTCGAAATTTGTGGGCTACCATTTCCCAGGGCAACGTTTGGAAAGGCGAGATTCGCAACCGCGCCAAGGACGGAAGTCACTACTGGGTCGCGACCACGATTTCCCCCTTCATGCTTCCGAGCGGAAAGCCTGGCCAGTACGTTTCCATTCGCACCGACATCACGGCGTTGAAGCGGCTCGAACACGAGCTCTTGAGCCTGAACGACCGGGTGCAAAGTCGAATCGGACGCGACCTGCACGACGGACTGGGCCAGCGATTGACCGCGTTGGAACTGTTTGCCCAGGGCTTGATGCAGGACGTTCGCTCCCGCGCTCCGGATTTGGAAGCTTCAGCCAAGTTGTTGTCCGTGCATCTGAGGGAAGCGGTGGCCCAAACCAGGTTGCTCTCGCACGGGTTGGCGCCGATTTCACTCGACGATCAAGGTTTGTTGGTTGCTTTGCGCGAGCTCGCGGAAGGCACCACCGCGCTCACCCGTGTTCGCTTCACCTTTGAGGGGGAATCCGCCCCCAAACTCGTCGGCGACACCGCCGCGACCCATCTCTACCGCATCGCGCAGGAAGCGGTGAACAATGCCTTGAAGCATGGGCATCCCTCCTGGATCAAGATTCGCCTTCGCTCTCTTGACTCGGGTTGGCTGCTGTCCGTGGAGGACAACGGAACGGGGTTCTCCACCCCTCACGAGACCGCACCGGGATTGGGGTTGCGCATGATGCGGTATCGGGCCTCTACCATGGGCGCTTCGCTCTCCTTTCAAAGCACTCCAGGCAAGGGAACCTGCGTCCAATGCCAGTGGACTCATTCCGTTTGAAACAACCCACCCCATCCTCCTCGCCCCGCCGATACGCCGCCGCATCATGCTGGTGGACGATCATCCACTCATGCGAGCCGGACTCGTGCAGTTGATTCAGAGGCAGAAGGACTTTGAAGTCGCCTGCGAGTGCAGTGGACCTGCGGAGGCTTTGTCCGCGTTGTCGCATTGCCATCCGGACCTTTTATTGACGGACCTCACGATGCCCGGGCGGAGCGGAGTCGAGTTCATCAAGGATGTGCTGGCCTTGAACCCATCGCTTCGGATCCTGGTGGTTTCGATGCGCGACGAGATGGTTTATGCGGAGCGAGTGTTGCGGGCGGGCGCTCGGGGTTACTTGATGAAAGAGGCGGGCGGGGAAAAGCTCCTGGAATCGATGCGGCGCGTCTTGTCAGGCCAGATCGCCGTGAGCGAGCGGCTCTCCGCGCGGCTGCTCGAGCAGATGACGGGGGGGCGGCCCCGTGGTTCAGACTCACCGATTCAGAGGCTTTCCGACCGCGAATTCGAGGTATTTCAATGGATCGGGAGGGGATTGGGAACCCAAGACATCGCCCGACAACTGCATCTCAGTCCCAAAACGGTGGATGTTCACCGGGGACACATCAAAGAGAAGCTGGGCCTCCGAAGCGGACCCGAGCTGATGCGGCACGCCGTTCGTTGGGTGGAATCGGAGCAGGAGGGCGGTTAGGACTCCGCGGCGGTTGGGAATCGCGCCACCATGAATTCCAATTCTCCCGCGCCGGGATTTTGACCTGGAGCGAGGCGCATTGAGGGAGCATGCCCTGGCCATGGGCCTGTGACCGAGGGGCCGGGCGCGCCGATGCTTCCGAGCTTGGACATCGTGGAGTAATAGGTGCGATGATTGAGCACCCAGGAAGTTTCGGTGGCGCCGATGAAAGCGTTCATGGCGTCACTGCGGTTCCGCAGCACGATCTGGCCGGCGAGGGGAAAGCCCCGCGATATCCGCCGGGCAATGAAAAATCTCCTTGGAGGTCAAATAGCGCCAGGTGGGACCATTGGTGATGAAGCGGTCGTTGGTCGCGTCGGAAGCGTTGACCATGTCCCCTTCGCACCAGGCCGGAGCCGTGCGGGTGGCAAGCGGGCCAAGGGCTTTGTCGTCGTTATCGAGCGCGTACATGCTCCAGGCCAGGCCGAGCTGCTTGACGTTGCTCATACATTTGATGGATGGGCTTTGAGCTTGGCCTTGCTCAAGGCGGGAAGAAGCATGCCCGCCAAAATGGCGATGATGGCGATGACGACGAGGAGTTCAATCAAGGTAAATCCGCCTCGAGATGCCGAAGGAAAGCAGGGACGATGCATCAGGAGATCCGATGTTGGGGTTACGACAAGGGGAATTATAAGGTCTGCCCAAGCAGTCCGCTCGTCGGACTTCGTCGAATCATTGAACCCTAAAACGGCGTTTCAGCAGCGTCGAGAGGCGCAAAAGTTTGCGCGTCAAAGGCCAATCTCAAGTTTCGAGGGATCGCCCTGCAGATCCACCTCAACGGCTTCGTCGCTGTTTTCGGTGAGAGAGAGCAAGATCTTCGCCCCTGCAACGGACAGGGCCGAGCCGGCGGAGGTCGGTCACGCAGGGACGAAAGAAACAGTCATTCTCATTTTGGGGAGTGCGGCTGGTTCGGAAACCCGCCGCGGCGCGGCGCGGCGCCAGAAAGGGAATGGTGCCCCGGCTAGGACTCGAACCTAGGACCAATTGATTAAGAGTCAACTGCTCTACCAACTGAGCTACCGAGGCAACCAAGGCGGCGTAGAGTTCCGGCAAGGCGGGGATTTGTCAATGCCGAGTTTGAAAACGAAAAGGCGCTTGTTCGGCTCCGGGCCGGTCACCTAGTGTGAAGACCGCATTCCGCATGCCCGTGCCCCAAGTCATCGTTTCATGAATACGTTCTTTCCGTGCCGAAGGTTCGGCCTATCAGGAAGGTTTTTTTTCTCTGGCCTGATGGTGATGCTGGTCCTGGCAGGGGAGGGTGTCGCCGCCGAGGTGGCGCGGGGTCCCTTGCTTTCAGCCACCTTGCGCGCGCGCCCGCCATTTGGAGCCATCGCCATGAAAGGACTGACGGTTACGGCGGGTTCCCAGAAGGACGTTCACCTCTGTTTCGATGCGGATCTCATGCGCGTCGCGATGGGTTGGACTGGGGCG
This sequence comes from Verrucomicrobiota bacterium, assembly GCA_016871495.1. Taxonomy (NCBI): domain Bacteria; kingdom Pseudomonadati; phylum Verrucomicrobiota; species Verrucomicrobiota bacterium. The sequence continues at coordinate 25,350 of VHDF01000057.1, forward strand.
TTCCTGGAGTTTGGCGACACCCAGTCTCAGATTGCCTGGCCGCCCCCGCCGGAGGTGAAAGGCCGCTATGTTTTCGCCAACCGGCAGACTCCCGGGTGGGCTCGCCAAGGTTCTTTTGACGATCCGCGTCCGCGTCAATTAGGGCCGTTACCCAAGGATTGGGCGCACTTCCGGGGGCTCTATCTTCACGGTGACCAGGTGGTGTTCGAGTACCGGTTGGGCCAGCACACCGTCCTGGAACATCCCTCCGCGTTCGAACACGAAAACCATCGCTGGCTCGTGCGAACTTTTCATTTCGATTCCGAGAGCGCCGAGCAGACGTTGCTGGTGGCGGATGGCATGGATGGAGAGTCGCAATCCGACTTTGGCGGCTCTTCCGGATTCGGCGCGGTGACCTGGATGAAAGGCAAACCATTGATGGTGGCTGGGAAGGGGATCCCCGCCGGGGCGAAATTGGAAAGCACGCGGGAGCGGCGCCTGGTCTTGAAGCTTCCCCGCATTCAGGCTCAACAGTCCTTTCAAATCGCGATCGGTGAAGTGACGCATGCGGAGGCCTTGACCCGGTGGCGCGAGATCCCGATCCCCAACGTGAAAGATTGGACGAGAGGGGGTCCGCCACGATGGCCGGAGACTGCAGTGACCCAAGGCACGCGCGGTTCTGGTTCGGAAGCGTATGTGATCGATACAATCACCGAACCGGTGCACAACCCTTACCATGCAAAAATGTTCTTCGGGGGCTTCGATTTCTTCGAAGATGGACGGGCGGCGATCTGCACTTTCCACGGCGATGTCTGGATCGTGTCCGGCCTTGACGAGGGATTGAATCGCGTGGTGTGGCGGCGTTACGCGGCGGGCCTTTTTCAGCCGTTAGGAGTGAAGGTGATTCGGGGAGAATTGTTCGTTCTGGGACGAGATCAAATCACCCGGCTGCGCGATTTGAACGGAGATGGGGAAGCGGATTTCTATGAGAACTTTAACAACGATTCGATCGTCACCGCGAATTATCACGAGTTTTCGATGGATCTCCAAACCGACCGGGCCGGGAACTTTTATTATGCCAAAGGAGCCCCCTGGGAGCCCGAGGTCATTTCACCTCACCAAGGTACGGTGCTGAAAGTTCGCGCCGACGGCTCCGCGCTGGAGGTGTTCGCCAGCGGATTGCGCGCTCCCAACGGGCTGGCGATTGGTCCTGGGGATGAAATCACGGTCAGCGACAATCAAGGCCACTGGATTCCCTCGAGCAAGTTGAACCGGGTCGAGCGGGGCGGATTCTACGGCATGGTTCCCACCGCGCAGAAGGAGCTTCGATTCGAGCGCGGCGGCACCCCTTTGACCCTCAATCCAAGCGATCCGCAGGCCCGGCGGCAACATCAGTTGAAGACGTGGGACGCGGGATCCCCGTCACCGTCCACTTACGATCCTCCCATGGTTTGGTTGCCGATGCAGATGGACAATTCGAGCGGCGGCCAGTTGTGGACGACGGGGGCCAAATGGGGCCCGTTGAGCGATCGCCTGCTCTTCATGTCCTATGGCCGGTGCACGTTATTCGACGTGCTGATGCAGGACGTCGGAGGCGTCAAGCAAGGCGCCATGGTGCAATTGCCGCTGAGGTTTTTCACGGGCATCATGCGAGGCCGGGTCAATCCGGTGGACGGACAGGTCTATCTTTGTGGTTTGAAGGGATGGCAGACCAGCGCGACCCGGGATGGGGGTTTCTATCGCGTGCGTTACACCGGCAAACCGGTTCGCTGGCCTTTGCGCTTTGCCGCCACACGTCAGGGCGTGAAGTTGGGTTTCTCGGCCCCTCTCGAAGCGAGTTCCGCGAGCGATCCGGCGAACTTCAGCGTGGAGCGATGGAATTACCAGTATAGTGGCGGATATGGTTCTCCTGAGTTTGCGGTCTCCAATCCCACGCTCAAGAAGCGCGAACCCATGGAGGTCACCTCCGCCAAGGTTTCCGGCGACGGGTTGGAGATTGCGATCGAACTCAAGGACATGCGACCGTGCGACCAAATCCGGATCCGCTATCAACTCCAATCCAAGGATGGCGTCAGCGTGAGCCACGATATGTATGGGACGATCCACCAACTGGCGGATCCCTGACCAAGCCAGTCGATGATGGTGGTGGATTTTTTTCCGCTTTGGACAGGGCCTTCAGGCGGCTCCCGAAAATTCCAGTGCATCCCCAAGTTGTCTTCAGTGTGGCGCAGGCTGCCCAGCCTGCCGTATCGCCGACGGCCCGTCGGCCCGGCAGGTGAAGAACGAGGCCCTTCCATGCTCTCCACGCGCCTGGTTCCCTTCGTCGCCCCGCTGGCTGGGCAGCCTGCGCTACAGCAGACAGGGCTGTCTGCGTGACCACGACAACTCGGTCACCGACAATCTCTGGATGCACCCCGACACTCCGTCGGACAAGGAAATGCCTTGAGTCCGCAGGTGGAGCGGCGTTGAAATCGGGGCCTTGAGCCTTCGATATCTTTCTTGGCTGGCCGTTGGACTGGGGTGGGTTTGGCTGGGTTTAGGGGCGAACGCGCAGGACGCGCCGCGCGGGGCGGAGCGAGGGCGGAGTTTGGAGGATTACCGCCGGTTCGCCCTTTCGCAGCAGGCCGATGCCGAACGCGGCAGACTTCTGTTCGCCGACGAAGGGCGTCTGGGTTGCGCCAAATGCCACACGGTGGACGGGAGCGGGGGTAAGGCCGGGCCGGACTTGTTTGCGATTGGAGACAAGTTTGCGCGGCCCGATTTGATCGAGGCGGTTTTGCTTCCTTCCTCCAACATCGCGGTGGGTTATGGGACGACGGTGGTGGAGACACGCGGGGGTGAGGAAGTGTCCGGGATTCTCAAGCGATTGAGCGAGGAGGGAGTGGAGCTCATGGGAGCGGACGGCAAGGCGGTGGTGATTCCGAGGGCGGAAATCAAGGAGCGGCGGAACTCGAGCGTTTCGTTGATGCCGGATGCATTGCAGGCGGGTTTAACGATGCGAGAGTTCAACGACCTGATCGAGTACCTCGTGCAGTTGCGCGAGCCGGCCCGAGCCCAAGCCGACGATCGCCGGACGCCGGGGACCATTCCGGCACTCGCCCGAATGGTGGCCTTGCGCCCGGTTTATGCAGAGCCCCTGAAGGCGCCGAAGATCGATGGAGTCGAGTCTGGACTGACAGGTTACTGGCCCATTCCCGGAGAGCAAGGCGCCGCGCTGGTTACCCATCAAACCGGTATCATTTGGTTCATGGAGCAGCCGCGCCGGGGTGACGCGCCACCGAAGCTTTGGCTTGATTTGACGGCGGAAACGTACAGCAAGACGGGGCCCAACGGAATGCTCGGACTCGCTTTTCATCCCAAGTTTCGTTCGAACCGCAAATATTATCTCAAGTATCATGTTTTTGAGGGCAAAACGATTACAACCGCGATCGTTGAGCGGCGCATGAGGGCTGATTTTCGCCAGGATTCCGGAGAACCACCTCGCCGCGTCATTTCTGTTCCCAGTCCGGGGGGCGATCATGGAGGGGGTTGTGTCGAATTCGGACCGGACGGATATCTTTACTTTGGCCCGGGTGATTCCGGACCGCATCGAGATCCGCAGGGCAACGCACAGAACATGGGTTTGCTTCTGGGGAAAATCTGCCGCATCGACGTGGACCGCCGGGATCCGGGAATGGAGTATGGAATTCCCGCGGACAATCCTTTTGTGGGCCGGCCGGGGGTGCGTCCGGAGATTTGGGCGTCGGGCTTTCGGAATCCCTGGCGCTTCTGCTTCGATCCGGCGGACGGAACGCTTTGGGCGACGGATGTGGGGCAGGATCGCATGGAGGAAGTCATGAAGGTTCGAAAAGGCGAAAACCATGGATGGAACGTTTACGAGGCATTCGAGCGGTTTTCAGATGCGTTCCGGAAGTCCGGCGAGACGTACGTGGCTCCGCTGATGGCCTACCGGCGGCGGTACGGAAATTCCATCACGGGCGGATATGTCTATCGCGGACGATCGGCGCCGGCCTTTGACGGGGTTTATGTTTTCGGCGATTTCAATACCAAGATGATTTTTGGCCTGCAGGAATCAGGCGGCGAGCCGCGGGTCGTCCGGCATTTGGCGACCTGTCCGGAGCGCCTGGTTTCGTTCGGTGTCGATGGGGAAGGCGAACTTTACGCCGTAGGGTTTGAGGGGACGATTTACCGGATGGATTTCAGCGGGTGTTCCTTGCCGACTCAGTAACTTGCTGAGCCACCTTGTTTGTTGCCGGATCAAAGCGCCAGAGGGCCTGCCGCTCGCCCATCACCAGATCCATCAAGGATGGTCCTCGTGCTTCGTCGTGTTTTTCTCAATGGGTCACGGAATGGGCGATGCCCACGGCCACGGAATCCCGTTAGGATTCCTGACGGGACGAGTTTGAGTTGCGTTTCGGCGGTTGGGACGGGACGAACCTCCCGACTAACTTCAGCATCAAGTCAGTCGGGAGGATCCCTGGACTGGCGGCTTCTCCCCATTGCCGATGTATCGGTCGAGTGCCGTGCACAAACCCTGAAATTCGGTGTCCAACGCGGAAATCTGGGCGCGGGCGGAAGGGGAGTCCGGGAGCGGAACTTGATGCTCGAGCTTTCCGAAAAGCCCCGGGTCAAATGAATTCGTTGATCAAGTTCTCGAGCAATTCCTGGCGGCCGCTTTCAAGCCCGCTCACTTCGCCGATTTTGAGCGCATGGGCCTCGAGATCTTCA
>VHDF01000058.1 GCA_016871495.1 Verrucomicrobiota bacterium
TCGGGGAGCTTCAGCGAGCGATAGACGCGCGAAGTGGCCAAGAGCCCCGCATGAGACGAAGCGGTCTCGTCGAGCGGCTTGGGATCGATGGCGAACGGCGACTTGGCTTGGACGGGCAAGCGAGCTGGCATGCGAAATAAATACATGATATATATAACATTGCAAGAGAACAATTCACATCTGATGCGTCCTGAAGCGGTTTTTTTGAATCGCTACCGAATTACCCGTGGATCAGGGTTTCATCGTTCTTGCACGCGTGCCATCCCCGGGCGCAAGACAAGTCCTTCGCGACCTCGGCGTGAGGAACTGAAACCTGATAACTCTGTTCCCATGGAACTGGTTGAATCTTTCCTTCGATCATCTTCCGTCCACAGAATGCAACACGAAGGCTGGAATTCCTCGGTTCTTTCAGGTGATCCCGTCCTCCGTGGCTTGACCTTGGTGGTTTTCTCCCCTGGTCCGGGGTTTTGGGGGGTATAATCCACTCTGGTCAATTGACCGGACCACCTCTATAAACGCACGGTTTTTCGGTACTGACATGAGCTCATCGCCCACTTCAACACATTCGGAATCGCGCAAAACTTTGAAATTACTGGTCGCCAACCGGAGCGAAATCGCGATCCGTGTTTTCAGAGCCGGCACTGAGCTCGGCCTGCGAACCCTTGCGATCTTTGCCCAGGAAGATCGTCTGAGCGTGCATCGATTCAAGGCGGATGAAGCCTACCTCGTGGGGGCCGGGAAAGGGCCGGTGGCAGCCTACCTCGATATCCCCGGAATCGTGGCCTTGGCCAAGGAAAAAGGGGTCGACCTCATCCATCCAGGATACGGTTTTCTCTCGGAGAACGCGGAGTTTGCCCGGGCTTGCGCGGAAGCGGGCATTACATTCGTGGGACCGCGTCCGGAACTTCTGGAAAAGATGGGGGACAAGACGGCCGCGCGCACGCTGGCCCAAAAGCTGAATATTCCGATCCTTGCCGGCACGGAGTTGCCAGTCACGACGAAGACTGAAGCACTCCAAATCGCGCGGGAAATCGGTTTTCCATTGATCATCAAAGCAGCCTTCGGCGGAGGAGGACGAGGCATGCGGGTGGTGCATCGGAGCTCGGATCTGGAGAACTTGCTGGAGGAAGCTCAAGCCGAAGCCGGTCGGGCCTTCGGCAATCCAGCCGTGTTTCTGGAAAAGTACATCGCCCGGGCGAAGCACATCGAAGTGCAAGTGCTAGGCGACAAACACGGCAATGTTCTGCACCTGCACGAGCGAGACTGCTCGGTTCAGCGCCGCCATCAAAAGGTGGTCGAGATCGCCCCGAGCGTGGGATTGGACGATCATGTGCGGCAGGAATTGTGTTCGGCCGCGGCCCGGATCGCGAAGGAAATCGGTTACGACAATGCGGGCACCGTGGAGTTTCTCTACGACTTGGACCATCACGATTGGTATTTCATCGAGATGAATCCCCGGATTCAGGTCGAGCACACGGTGACCGAAATCATCACCGGAATCGATCTGGTTCGAGCTCAGATCCTGATCGCCCAAGGGCACAGTCTTTTCAGCCCGGAAATCGGAATGCCGTCGCAGGATGAGATCCCGCGAATGGGGTGCGCCATCCAGTGCCGTGTGACAACGGAGGATCCGGAGAACAAGTTTACGCCCGATTACGGGAGGATTCTCACCTATCGCAGCGCGGGCGGTTTTGGCGTTCGCCTGGACGGAGGCATGGGCTACGCGGGATCGGTGATCACCCCGTTCTACGACTCGTTGCTCGTGAAAATCAGCGCTTCCGGGCAGACCTTCGAGATGGCATTGGCGCGGATGGATCGAGCGTTGCGGGAATTTCGAATCCGCGGGGTCAAGACCAACATCCCGTTCCTGGAGAACCTGATCGCGAACGGCACGTTTCGATCCGGCCGCGCCACGACGACGCTCATCGACACGACCCCAGAGCTCTTCTCCTTCAAGCCAAGAAGAGACCGCGCCACCAAGCTGCTCACTTTCCTGGGTGACGTGGTGGTCAACGGCAATCCGCACGCCAAGGCTCACCGGCCCTCGGGTCCTTCGGTGTTCATTCCGCCTTTGAGTTTCGATCCGAAGCAGCAGCCGCCGGAGGGGTCGCGGCAGAAGCTGCTCGCCCTGGGACCCAAGAAATTTGCGGAATGGGTGCTGAAAGAGAAGCGCCTGTTGATCACGGACACGACCTTCCGGGACGCTCATCAATCCCTTATGGCGACCCGGGTCCGCAGCTACGACATGCTGGCGGCGGCCGGCGCGATGGCGAGGCGAGCCCCCGAACTCTTCAGCCTGGAAATGTGGGGAGGGGCGACTTTTGACACCGCGATGCGATTCTTACGGGAAGATCCGTGGCAGCGGTTGCGGGCGCTCCGGGAGAAAATACCGAACATCTGCTTTCAGATGCTGTTTCGAGGGTCGAACGCGGTAGGTTACTCCAATTACCCGGACAACGTGGTGGCGGGGTTCGTGCGCCACGCCGCGGAGGCGGGGATGGATATCTTCCGCATTTTTGATTCGCTGAATTATCTGCCCAACCTCGAAGTCGCCATGGAAGCCGTGCAAGACACGCACGCGATTTGCGAGGCGGCGGTGTGCTATACGGGAGACATTCTCGATTCGCGCCGTTCCAAGTACGGGCTGAAGTACTACGTGAAGCTGGCCAAGGAGTTGAAAAAGATGGGCGCGCACATGATCGCCATCAAGGACATGGCCGGCCTCTGTCGGCCGTATGCCGCGCACCTGTTGGTGAAAACCTTGAAAGCGGAAGTGGGGCTGCCCATCCATTTCCACACCCACGACACGAGCGGTGTCAACGCCGCCAGCGTGCTGAAGGCGGCGGAGGCCGGGGTGGACGTGGTGGATTTGGCGATTGCTTCCATGAGCGGCAGCACGAGCCAGCCGAATTTGAATTCCATCGTCGCCGCGCTGCAGAACACGAAGCGGGATACGGGACTGGATTTGGAAGCGTTGAACGAGTTTTCCGAATACTGGGAACAGGTGCGAGATCTCTACCGTCCCTTCGATACCGCGCCGAGGACCGGAAGCGCGGAAGTGTATCTCCACGAAATGCCTGGCGGCCAATACACCAACCTCAAGGAGCAAGCGGCCTCGATGGGACTCGGCAATCGGTGGCCCGAGATTGCGCGCACTTACGCGGAGGTCAACGCGCTTTTCGGGGATATCGTCAAAGTCACCCCGAGCAGCAAAGTGGTTGGCGACATGACGATGTTTCTGATCACGCGAGGCATCCAACCTCAGGACGTGCTCAATCTTGAACCCGGAGTGACTCCTTTCCCGGCCAGCGTGGTGGACATGCTGCGGGGTGGATTGGGCCAACCGCTCAACGGGTGGCCAAAGGCCTTGCAGAAAGTCGTGCTGGGCGAGGAAAAGCCGCTCAAAGGCCGCCCCGGCCATAACCTCCCCGATTGCAACTTGAAGAAGGAACTGGAAGCACTGAGCGCAAAATTGAGGCGCGAAGCCGGGACGGATGACCTCTACAGCCACCTCATGTATCCGGAGGTGCATGCCGAATACGCCCGTTTCGAAAAAGAATTCGGAGACGTCAGTGTTCTTCCCAGCACCGCCTATTTTTACGGCCTCAAACAGGGCGAGGAAATCAGCGCCGAGTTGGAGCCGGGCAAAACGCTGTTCATCCGGCTCATCAACGTGGGTTCTCCCGACAAGGAGGGAAAACGAACGGTCACGTTCGAACTGAACGGCATGACACGGGAAGCCCACGTGGCCGACAAAACGGTCAAACCGAGTGTAAAAGCCCGGGCCAAAGCGGATCCGGCAAACTCCCGCGAAGTCGGCGCGCCTATTCCAGGCATCATGACGAGCGTGAACGTCAGCGTAGGGCACAAGGTGGCCCGCGGACAAAAGCTTTTCACCATGGAAGCGATGAAAATGCAGACGACCCTTTACGCTCCCGTCGATGGCGCGGTGGAGGAAATCTTCGTGCAGGTGGGCGAATCGGTGGAGAGCAAAGATCTGCTGCTGCGACTGCGGGTTTGAAGCGAATCCGCGCTTCTATCGCGTCGGTGCCTTTGGAAAGGATTGGCCGGCCACCCCCGCAGCCGGGAGTTCGTGCGCATACTCGTCGCGGTCATCCACAGCCTTCTTCGCTTGAGCCAGCCGGACTTTGAGTCGGTCGACGAGTTTTCGATGTTCGGGAAGCCCGGCCAGGTTGCGCAACTCCTTTGGATCCTGCCGAAGATCGTAGCATTCCCACTGGTCCAGCTTCCAAAAGTGGATCAGCTTGTGGGTCTCGGTCCTCAGGCCGTAATGGGCTCGCGTATTGTGATCTCCGGGATCGTGATAATAACGGTAGTACATTTCCTTGCGCCATGATTGAGGCGTCCGGCCCTTGAGCAGGGGGAGGAGACTGCGTCCCTGGATGTCGCCGGGCACGACCAGTCCGGCGATTTCCATGAACGTCGGGGCGAAATCGACGTTGAGGGCCATGGAATTCTGAGTGGAACCCGCATTAATGGTTTGGGGCCAGCGCACGAGGAACGGCATGCGCAGGGATTCCTCGTACATGAAGCGCTTGTCGTACCAGCCATGATCGCCCAGAAAGAAACCCTGATCGCTCGTGTAGACCACCAGGGTATTGTGACTCAAGCCGAGGCGATCCAATTGTTCGAGCAAGCGTCCCACGCTGTCGTCCACGGAGGCGACGCAGCGCAAGTAATCTTTGATGTAGCGCTGATATTTCCATTTTCGAAGAGATTCGCCGGAGAGGACTTGTTCCGTGCCGTTGACCTTCGCAATGACTTCCTTGGGAGTGGCATTGAGCCACCGCTGCAAATCCGGACCCGAAAGTCCGCGGGGAGGGGCCAGCTTCAAGTCCCGCCGGGTCAGATCGTCCGCGATGGTCATCCGGGCTTGGCGTGCCGCGTCGGTGCGGGTGGCGTAGTCGTCGCGCAACGTTTCTGGTTCGGGAATCTCAACATCTTCGTACAGGGAAGCGTGGCGCGCGCTGGGCTCCCACGGCCGATGCGGGGCTTTGTGATGCACCATCATGAAGAAGGGTTTGCCGGCATCACGGCGGGTAAGAAACTCAACCGCGAGATCCGTGATGACATCCGAGACGTATCCTTGAAAATTCCTGCGTCCGGAGGAATCGAGCAGAACGGGATTGTGATAGGCGCCCTGTCCGGGGAGCACGATCCAGTGATCGAAAGCGGTGGGCTCGCTGCCCAGGTGCCATTTGCCGATCAGGGCGGTTTGGTAGCCGGCGTCCCGCAGATATCGGGCTACATGAGGCTGGGAACCGTCGAACCGGTTAAAGGCGGGCACGCCGTTCTTGTGGCTGTATTTTCCGGTCAGAATAGCCGCCCGACTGGGCGAGCAAATGGAGTTCACTACGAAGCAATTCCGAAACAACATGCCTTCCCGAGCCAGTCGGTCGATGTGCGGCGTCCGGTTGATGCGGCTGCCATAGGCGCTGATGGCATGCGACGCATGATCATCCGACATGATGAACAAGATGTTGGGACGCGATGCCGGAGCGGACTGAGCGACGAGAGGCAACGCCGAGAGCAGGATCAGGAGGAGGCGGAACAGGGGATGCATAGGCGGAGTCTTCTTAAGGGAAATGCGGCGGCGCAAGGGAGCGAATGCCGGATGCGACACGGATCATTCATGGGGGTGATCATTCGTTACTCGTTGAATTCTGCAGGCGGCCGAGGGAAATTTACGATAGACGATCGGTCGATCAGGGGAAAGTGGAGATGTGGGTACTGCAAAAAAAAGCGGAGCCGGAAGGCCGGCTCCGCTTTGCGAGAGATGACTTTCGTCCGAACCCGGATCGCTTATCGCTTCAGCCGGTAAAACTTCGAACCGGTGGCGGCATTGGCGGAGAAGGGACTCTTGGCATTGGCCACGTCGGCCCAGTTGCCGGTGACGGCATCGGCGGCTTGCAGCGTGGCGGTGCCGTCCCATTCGATGATCACATTCTGTTGGCTCCTTGAGATCTTGCTGAACTTGAGGTCGCCACCCGTCACCATCGGATTCGGTTTCGGATCCGGATGCGAGATGACGGTGTAGAAGTTAATCTCGTTCGGGGAATTGCCACCCGAGTCGGGCTTGTTCTCGAGGTTGATGGTGCCCTTGGCGGCCACCATGATCTGCTGGGTGGTCATGGCCAAAGTCATTTGAACCGAGGTGATGGTATCCGATTCATGGGCGTTGATGAAGGGCAGGAAACTCTTGCTGAGCGAACGGAAAGACTTCGCCGCGCCATCAAAGGCCAGCACGCGAGTTGCAACCTGCTGCTTCGCGTAACCAGTCGGCTGGGAAACCCATCCGACCGCCACGCGAGAAAGGGCATCCGATGCGAGATTGACTCGATCGAAGTTCCCGGCAAAACCCGCCTCACTGACCTCCGCTGAGGCAGCAAAAGCACGGGTTCGGGCATCCCAGGCGACCACCTTGACCACATTCCCACTCCGAATTTTTCCGGCGAGGAAGAGATAGGGGGCGTTGATGTGACCTGAAATACGGGTTCCATCGCCTCGGCCGCGATCGAATTGTTCACCCGAAGAGGTGTCTTGGTCCACGGACCCTTGGAGCTCGCCCGCGTTGTTGTAGAAGTGGAGCACACCCGCCACGCGGACGGCGAATCCGCCTTGAAAGGCAGCCACGTTGGACCAGAGATCGCCATCGGCGACCTTGAACGCTTCTTTGACCACGGTTCCATTCGGAGCGAAGATGGTGGCGACGGCCGCGTTGCCTTCCGGCCGAAGCACTTTCGAACGATCCTCGACCACCGAAACGAAATTTCCGTTATCGAGGCATGTCATGTCGCCCCCAAAGCGGCTGATTTGATTATTGCCCTGTGGGTCGCCTTCGGTTCGGCGGCCATGTGCGGAATCGAGGGCCTTGCTCAACGGCGTTGGAGTCAGAGTGGCCGTGTTCAACGCGTAGATCTGCACGGTGCCATAGCGACCATCGGCGAGACGGTCAAAACCCAGGTTCCAGCGGCTCGCCGTGTCGAATTCAGGCAGCGTATGGGGCGAGGCCTCGGCGCCGACCATGTAGTTGACGGCCCCGGGGCGCGCATCGCCCGCGACGCGGCCCGGGTTGCCATTTTGCCGGGAGGCATTGATGGGGCCTTTGAAAGGCTGCCCCGCGTCCGTGTAGAATCCTTCGACGAGCTTGCCGGGTCCGCCGGCCGCCGGCTGGATCATCACCACGTAGCGCTGTTTGTCTTCAGTACCTTCGGCGAACGTATTGCCTTCGATCAGGAAGTACTCGCCACCGAGCTGGCTGGCATTGGGTTCCCAGTTGCCCAGGGCATTCCGGCCAGGATTAATGATCGGGGTATCGGGCACGATGCGCTTCAGGCCCACCGACTCGATCGAACCGGGCTTGTGCGCAAGGCCAAAGAAGCGACCCGCCACCACAGCGGTGCCGGCGTCCGCCTCGCTGCTCTTGCTTTCCCAGATGACCGCGAAGGCGTCGTTGCGCGTGGCCACGCGAGGATCCGTGGAATCACCCACGCTGGTCGCCGCATCTTCCCGCTCGCTGACAAAGAAGGTGTCTCCCATGGGTTTGCCCGTCGGATCGATCATGCGCCCGAGGATCAGGTTGAAATCCGAACCCGCGACCTTGGCGTTATAGACCACGAGCGCGCGTCCGGAAGCATCGAGGGCCACATCCGCTCCACCGGGATTCGAGGCGAAGGTCACGTCGTCGCTGACGGACTTGGAGTAGCGCAATTTGCCATCGGCACCCAACACGGTCAGAAACACGCGAGACTTGCCGTCCACCTGCCCGGTGCTGATGTAGGCGTAAAGATCGACGCCGTTGCCGTGGAAGCCACGGCTGTCGCCGCGCCCGCCGCCGGCAGCGATGTCATTGCCGGCAAGGGTGCCGAGGTCGATGTTGTCGCCCTTCGGATTGCCGGTGTTGTCGAACAACCGGACTTTGGTGCGGCCGCCCTGGTTGATGCGAATGGCAAAACCGTCCTTGGTCACCGCCGCGCCATGCCACAATTCATTGGCGACCTTGTCCGAGCTGGCCAGACTGAGCGCCTTGATTTCTTTGCCGGTGACGTCCACGACTTTGTAGGTGACGTGTTTACCGGGATCAGCGCCGCCGAATTTCCCGTTGAGGTCGGCGTTCTGCCGGCTTTCACCCACGATGACGACATTTCCATTGCTGAGATAGTCCCAGTCGGCGATGCGGATATCACCTTGGGCTTCGGCATCCGCATCCGAATAGCTCACGATGCCGATGGGATTGCCGGCGTTATCAAGCAGCTGAATCGAAGGAAAATCGCCACCGCCGCCCTCGTCGAGGTTGATGTTGGCGAGCTCGGGAACTTCAAGTCCCAATTCGAAACTGGTGGCGCCCATCCCGTGGCCGTCGCCGAACAGATTCGCCTTGATCTTGGGTCCCCACGACGTGCGTCCGGGAATGGCGCTCTTGTCTTTGCGGAAGTAGGACAAGAACTTGGAAGTCACCGATCCGCCTTGAAGGGACTTTTGTTCGGTGTCGGGCGTAAGCGGTCCGCCGCCGGGGCTGTAGAGGGTCCAGACGGACTCCAAGTCCGTCAGGTCGGCGCCATCGTCTTCCCATCCGATGATCACGTTGCCGTTATTGGCAATCGCGACGCCGAGGCTTTCGGTCTTGTTGTTGTTGATGGTGGCAGTGGTGTTGACGTAGAACGTGCTCGTTCTCGCCTCCAGTCGATTGCCTTCGAGAGTGCCCTTGACGGCCTGCCCGAGGGCCGGCGTGCTGCTGGCCGCGAGAGCCAGGGCCAGGGTCCACGTGGATTGAGTTTTCGTCACATGGAGTATGGATTGATAAGTTTCACGAGCTAGCTCGCAACGCGATCGGTTCGGCAACGTGTCATCACGAGGGTCACTGCGCTGCTAAAAAGCACCCATCCGTTCGAAGCCGATTCATGCAGCGGAGTGGCGCCGACACGCCTCACGCACGGTTGGATCGTTGACCCGAACGGGTGATACTTCAAGTCACAATTTGGCTTGGTTCTTCCATATTCTTGCGCTGCGTTCGCAAAAACAGGGAATTTGAGCTCGGCGAGACCGAAACACCGCGATAGCTTCGGGCTGGATGATCGATCGAACCGCGGAATATCAGCGGCTGAAGCTGAAGCCGGGCAACGCGAATCCCTGGCGCCGATGGGGCCCCTATCTGGCGGAGAGGCAATGGGGAACGGTGAGGGAAGATTACAGCGCTGAAGGAACGGCCTGGGAGTATTTTCCTCACGATCACGCTCGCAGCCGGGCTTACCGTTGGGGGGAGGATGGCTTGGCGGGCCTGAGCGACGATCAGCAATGGCTGTGTTTCGCCTTCGCGTTTTGGAATGGAAAAGATGCGATCCTGAAGGAGCGGATCTTCGGCCTGACGAACAACGAGGGCAATCACGGGGAGGACGTGAAGGATCTCTACTACTATCTTGACGCCACGCCGAGCCACGCCTATCTGAAAATCCTCTACAAGTATCCCCAGCGCGCCTTTCCTTACGACCGATTGATTCGTGAGAATGCCGCCCGTTCCAAGCATGATCCGGAACTCGAGCTTCTGGACACGGGGTTGCTCGATGACGACCGTTACTTTGATCTAACGATCGAGTATGCCAAAGCGTCGCCCGAGGACATCATCGTTCGATTGACGGCCGACAACCGCGGGCCGGAAATGGCCAGGCTCCACGTGCTGCCGCAGCTCTGGTTTCGAAACACCTGGACCTGGAAGAAGGAGGAGCCGCGTCCCGAATTGCGATCGTGTGGGAAGGAAGGTTTGCTCGCGCGCCACGCCAAACTCGGCGATTACGAGTGCACCTTCGAAACCGGTACCGAACTGCTGTTCTGCGAGAATGAAACAAATTATGCCAGGCTCTATGGCGCCCCCGCCGAGAAGAGGGGACGCAAGGATGGCATCCATGATTGGGTCATCGCGGGGGATCGCGGGGGGTTAAACCCCGGAGATCGAGGCACGAAGTGCGCGCTTTACTCCAGGTGGGAAATTGAATCCGGGGAATCGAAGTCGCTGTGGTTGCGGCTTCGGCGGCGGGAGGAGGAGGATGACCGGGTGCCAGGGGGGATCGACCGGCGAGAATGCCTCACTTTCCTGGAAAAAAGGAAAACCGAGGCGGACGAGTTTTACAGCGCGGTTCAGGAGGGATTAAGGGATCCCGAGGCGAGACGGGTTCAGCGCCAGGCTCTGGCGGGGATGATCTGGAGCAAGCAATTCTTCCACTTGGAGGTGCGGAAGTGGAGCGAAGGGGATCCCGGGCAGCCGTCTCCCCCGCCCAATCGGGCTGCGGGTCGCAACCGGGAGTGGGAGCATTTCACGGCCTGCGACATACTGTCGATGCCGGACAAGTGGGAGTACCCGTGGTTTGCCGCGTGGGACCTGGCTTTTCACTGCATCCCGCTTGCCATGGTGGACCCGGGTTCGCGAAAGAGCAACTGGTTCTGCTGACGCGCGATTGGTACATGCATCCCAACGGCCAGTTGCCTGCGTACGAATGGGCCTTCGGGGATGTGAATCCGCCGGTTCATGCCTGGGCGGCATGGCGGGTGTTCCAAATGGACCGCAAGCAGCGGAGGAAGCGGGCGCCGGGAGACCCGGGGGACGTTGCGTTCCTGGAGCATCGGCCGGACTTGGCGAGCCTCGTCTCAAGATGGAACGAGCCGGGACAAAAACACCGCCGACTGCTCTCCTTGCTGCGCGGCCACCGGATGAAGTGCCTGTTGAGGCGGATGCTGGATGAAACAGAATTCCTCTCGCCCTACGGGGTGCGGGCGCTTTCGCGATACCATCGCGAACACCCCTATCGCTTCCACGTCGACGGAGCGACCCTGGAAGTGGGTTACCAGCCGGCGGAATCGACTTCGGGGCTTTTGGGAGGGAATTCGAACTGGCGCGGACCGGTTTGGCTGCCGGTGAATTACCTGCTCATCGAATCACTCCAACGCTTCCACCATTACTACGGGGACGATTTCAAGGTGGAGTGTCCGACCGGCTCGGGTGAATTCCGGACGTTGGAAGGCATCGCCGCCGAATTGTCGCAACGGCTGACGAAACTATTCTTACCGGACGCGCAGGGGGAACGACCGGCGATGAAAGGGCATTCGAAACAGGCCCGGGATCCGCACTTCAAGAATTGCCTGCTCTTTCACGAGTATTTTCACGGAGATTCAGGGCTAGGCATTGGAGCCTCCCATCAGACCGGGTGGACGGGGCTGGTCGCGAAGTTGATGTAGCCCCAGGGGGAGGGGTGATGCGGGAAAACTCGGAGATCGGGATCACGATTCCTGGTTGAAACACGGCCCGAGTTTTGCTTTCTTTTCGCGCACCCGCGAATCCGCCAGCCCTCGAGGCTCCTGAACTGGCTGGAAGCGAGGGTCATTGTTGCTGAACATGTCGTATTCCAATCCTTACCCGACCGGCCAGTCCGGACGATACTCCGCCAAGAACATCTCGGTGGCGGTCAACTTCCTCTGCCTCGTGTCGGCGGCGAAGCAAGTTTCCGTCGTTGGAGATTTCAATGACTGGCAACCCCATTCCCATCCGATGAAGAAAGGACCCGACGGCTCGTGGAGAGCGCAGGTCACTTTGTGCCATGGGCACCATCACTATTTGTTTGTGGTGGACGGCGTGGCCACGCTCGACCCAAGGGCGAACGGCTACGCCAAGCATGCACAATTTGGCAAGGTCTGCATGCTGGCGGTCAGTTGAACAGACCTCCCGGCTTCCCCTCGCCCGGAGGTTTCAACCTTGCTCCGCGACGGGGAATTTCCAGGTTGCTCAATCCAATTCAATCCGGGACCCGTCCCGTGCGAATTCGATCGTGACCCCCGGAAGCGCCCGCTTCGCGGCGGATTCAATCTCCGGAAGCCGTTCCCAAAACGGCCGGGCCACATGAATAAAGACGACCCGGCCGATCCGCTTGTCGCGGAGCATTTCGAACAAAGTCAGGGGTTCGAAATGGGCCAACTCGCACACCAGGAGGTCCACCGGTTTTTCGAGAAGTGGCAGAAGGTCCTCCGGACCGCCGATGTCGGCGCTGTGAACGATTCGGCGGCCCCGGCATTCAATCTCGAAGCAGAAGGATTCGAAGGCCTGGGGATAGCGCCGCTGAAAAGCCTTGCGCAGCGATTCCAGATGCGTGGAGCGATGCGGCGTCACGCGAACGCCTTCGAATTCCACACTGACCCCCAACCTCAAGGGCAAATAGATCAGTGGAAACGAGTGGAGTTCCTCGAAAATACAGGCCGCGTTCAGGAGACCTCGGACCGGCTCGATCCCTTCAAGTGGCATATGGATCTGGAGCGATTTGCGTCTCTGCTCCAGCCAAAGTCCCTGGAGATACATGAACAACCCCCCAATGTGGTCGCAATGCAAATGGGAGATGAACACCCGGTCCACTTCATCATAACTCAAGCCGGACGCCTTGTAAGACCGGCTCAATCCCTCGCCACAGTCCAGGAGGAATGACGCGGCGCCGCAACGATAGAGAAATGAGGAATGATAGCGATCGGCACAAGGCCAGCCATCTCCCACCCCGAAGCAATCCAGAACGACATGAGACATAGGCTCAAGGAGCTCCGGTGCGCTTGGCTCGAATTTCTACCGGCCTTGAGCGAGTCATGCTTCCGGAGAGCTATGGCAAAAGCCGGAGACAAAAGCCAGCCTTCATGTTCAAGGACTTCCTCGAAAGTTCAGCCAGAACAACCGTGCCGTCAGGGCGAGAGTGACCGTAATCAGCAGAGGTCGAATCCAACGGGCGCCGTGAACGATCACCAGTTTCGAACCTGCCTTCGCGCCGAGCCATTGACCCGCACCCATGCACAAACCGGCCGCAAACAGCACCTGACCCGCTTGCAGAAAAACCGCCAACGAAGCGAGGTTGCTGCAAAAATTCATCGCCTTGGTCCGAGCGGTGGCGAGACGCAAATCGAGCCCGAGCAGCAAGACATGGGCCATGGCCCAAAACGTGCCGGTCCCAGGCCCGAAAAACCCATCGTAAAAACCGATGCCCAATCCGCACGTCACCGAAAAAAGGAACTCTCCGCATCGAACCTTGGATTCCGACTTTCCCAGATTGGGTTGAAAAAGGGTGAAGAGTGCGAGACCGGCAAGAATCCAGGGTATGACCCGGTTCAGCCACGCCGAATCGAGCCTATTGACGAGACCGGCTCCCAGTGCCGCACCGAGCAAAGTCAACCCGGCGGCAAGGCGGACTCGCTTCCAATCGATCAACCCCGCCTTCGCAAAGTGCCAGCAGGCACTGCCGGATCCGAAGCTGGCTTGAAGCTTGTTGGTGGCCAAGGCCCATTGGGGCGGCATGCCGGTTTGCAAAAGCACCGGCACGGTGATCAATCCTCCGCCGCCGGCTGCGGAATCGACGAAACCCGCGCACCAGCCGGTCAAAAGCAGCAGCGGGTACCACCAAATCTCGAGCGCGGGGATGTCCACAGAAATCACAGCGGCAACAAGCTAACGAACTCCTTCACCCAACTGCACCACTTTCGGGTCAGCCTCGCGGCACTTCTCGATCCGCTCTCCTCTCAAGGTCTCCAGGAAGGCTTCCAATTCATGATGGCGCACGAGCGCGATCATGGGACCACCACCACCGGGTCCGGTCAACCGGGCGCCCAAGCAGGCGGGATGAGACGACGCTTTGGCGACGAGACGATCCAAACCCGGCAGGCTGTTGCGCAAGTGCTCGTGGGATGCCTCGTGGCTCAACAACATGCACTGGCCAAACGCCGCATGATCCCCCTCGCGCAGAGCGGCCTCGGCGGCGGCGACACGGCGCGCTTCCGTCACCGCGAAATAGGCGCAGGCATACTCGGCATCCGTCAGTTTGTTCCGCGAACTCTTGAGTGCAGGTAAATCGAGGATGCGGAGCGAAGAGACGCCCAGTTTTTCAGCCGCGCGCGATCCCAGGAGCGTCCAGGCGCGAAGCCTATCGTCAAGCCAGTCGCGCTCCACGCCGCAATCGCACGCCACCAAAATCTCCCCGGTCAGCGCAAGAAGATCCGAGGCCGGCGATTGGGCGTCCAGCGCCAGGACATGATGCTCTCGGCTGAAGAGCGAGGGGATGAAGTCAAAGGGGCTTCCATGCCTTGGAGCGGATTGAGCGGCGGCCCGCTGACAGCGAACGGCCAGAGAACGCTTTTCCCGAACCGCCAGCGGGGGCAAAACTTGACGCCCATGGTGGGAAGGCGGCGGGCCGACTCCCGTTTCTGATAATCGGTAGGGATAAACCTCGCGCAAGGCGAGCGCGAGCGCCAGTTGAGCGGCGCTGGATCTTCCAAAGGCTTCCTGGAAGGGAATGGAACCTGCGAAGGCGGCTTCGAATCCGCTGAAATGCACCCCTGCACGCCGGAGTTCCGCCAGCGTGGACTTGAGTGGATTGGCCCAAGGGAGCTCCGCAGGCAAACCCACCCCGGAAAGCCAGAACGTTTCCTCACCGCCATATTCTTTGGAAACGAATCGGACTCTTCCATCCAGGCGGGGCGCCATCGCGACCGCCACGCCGTAGTGGGTGGCCCCGTAAATAGCGAGTCCGCCAAACTGCCAGGCCAACCCGCCCAGCAGCTCCACACGACCGGGCGCCCGACCGAAGCGAGGCGGCGAGTAGCCAAACGCTTTCTTGAAACAAGCCTTGGCGGATTGAACCTCCGGGAGCCGGGCCAGAATCATTCCACAACAAGGAATGCCGCAAGGGTCGGCCTGACCTTAACCCGCAAGCCGGTTACATCGGCGGGCCATTTCAAAATCCCTGGCCGTCAATCCGCCGGCATCATGGGTCACCCAGCGGAGAACCACCTTGTTCCAGCGAATGTCAATATCGGGGTGATGCTGGAACCGCTCCGCCGCCCGCCCCACTCGCTGAACGAATTTCAAAGCGTCAACGAAATCTTTGAATTCGAAAAGACGCGTCAATTGCCCTCGCTGCCGGCGCCAGCCAGAAACGGTGGACATCGCCGCGCGAAGCTGATGATCAGATAGACAGTTCATGACGAAGACGAGCTGGCGTGAACGATTTCCCTCAATTTGGCGATCGCCCTGCCGGAGTCGATGGTCTCCCGGGCCAGTTCCATGCCTTCCGTGATGCTTCGGGTGCGTCCCGCCACGAATAGAGCGGCGCCCGCATTGACCACGACGGCGGCACGCTTGGCGCCAGCCTCGGATCCGTCAAGCACGCGCCGGACCCACCCGGCGTTCGTTTCGCGATCCCCACCCTCCAAGGCGCTCACATCCAATCCTTCCAAGGCCAGTTCCGCAAGTTCCACGGAGGCGGCGGTCAAGGCTCGCTCGTGGTAAGTCTCCGCCACGGTGGTCGGCCCGCTCAGGGACCATTCGTCCATGTATCGCGTCGGTTCCCCGTCCTGCCCCGGCACGGCGCCCGAGATCACCATCGCTCTGGAGACTCCGAGGTTTTTCAGAACCTCGGCCAGGGGCGCGCAATAGCGCGGATGAGCCACTCCCACCAATTGGGCCGTAGGCCTCGCCGGGTTCAACAAAGGACCAAGGAAATTAAAAAGGGTGCGCTGCCCTCGCTGGGCGCAGAGCTTCCGGGCCGGACCGATATGCTGGAAAGCCGGATGAAATCTTGGGGCAAACAGAAAAGCGAAATGGTACCGCTCAAGCCAAAGCCCCACTTCCTCCGGTTGCAAGTCAACGCGAACGCCCAGAGCTTCGAGAACATCGGCGGCCCCTGATTTCGAAGTAATCGCCCGATTGCCGTGCTTGGCCACCGTCACCCCAGCTCCCGCCACGACAAAAGAGACCGTGGTCGAGATGTTGAACGTGTGCAACTGGTCGCCTCCTGTGCCGCAGACATCCAGAATGCCGCGTTCCCGGATGGCATCCAGGTTGGGCACGATCAACGACCGGTTGCGCAAGGCGCTCGCGAATCCCGCAATCTCCCCGGGAGTTTCCCCTTTGCTCGCGAGTGCGCCCAGAAAATCCGCTTTGGTTTCCGGGGCCACGGACGGGTCGGCCAGCTCGGCCACAGCCAGGGAGATTTCGCCGGCGGACAGTTCTTTGCCGGCAGTCAGGGATTGCAACCAATCGCGCAGCATTCAAAGCATGCTAGCGAGTCCTCCTCCCGGTGGCAACGCGAAGTCAGAACAAACGATCGAGACTGCTGAACCTCGCCGAGGCCTTCCAGTGCGACGAGGGCTTCAACCGGGGAGACAACCCGAGCGGATCATAACCGAATCGACGCATGATCCATCCCATGGGAACGACCATCAGCACAAAGAGCAACGCCAGCATCACCGCCACCACCACTCCTCCCACCGCCATGCCCGCCCTCATGCCCGCCCGGTGGAAACCTCGACACCAGACGGGCCGCAACACTGCCGTCAACGCGCCCAGACTCAGGAGCCCGATCGCCACCCAAACCAGGGACGGGGCCATCATCCCTCTTCGTGAAGCGATCCAGAGCACCAATCCAAGCATCAACCCGAAGGAGAGCGTGAATTTTCTCCACTCCTGGGGATCTTCGCGGATGCGGGAGCGCAAAGTTTAGTCCTCCTGCAGCGCCACTTTTCGGGCCACGGCCCGAAGTGGCTGTTCTTCGCGCCTCAACAGAAAAGGCCCCAGTGCGAGCGCATCCATTTCAGTGTTCATAAAACAGCGATAAGCATCGTCGGGGGTGCAAACGACGGGCTCCCCGCGGACGTTGAAGGAGGTGTTCACCAAGACGCCGCACCCGGTCGCGGCCTCCCACACCTTCAACAGCCGATGAAACAAACGGTTCCGCTCCGCGTCCACCGTCTGCACGCGCGCGGAATAGTCCACATGCGTCACGGCGGGAAGTTCCGAACGCCGCTGTCCCAACCGGTCCAGTCCTTGAACCTTCATTTCGACGGGGAGCCGCAACGACTCCCGCACCGGTGCGACCAGCAGCATGTAGGGGGAATCCTCGCTCAATTCGAAATAGTCGGTCACGCGCTCCCTCAAGACCGCCGGCGCGAAGGGGCGGAAGGACTCCCGGAACTTGATTTTCAAATTCATCACCGATTGCATGCGCGACGATCGCGGATCACCCAGAATGCTGCGGTTGCCCAGGGCGCGAGGCCCATATTCCATCCGCCCCTGAAACCACCCCACCACTTTTTCCCGGGCCAATGATTCGACGACCTTGTCGAGCAAGTGCTCCTCCTCGTAGCGATGATAAACCGCGCCCCATTCACGCAACACTCCCTCGATTTCCGCCGCCGAATACTCCGGTCCCAGGAAGGAGCCTTGCATGAGATCCGATTCGCGAGGGAAGGAGGAGTCCGCTTTCCCTTGATGCTCATGCCAGGCGGCGAGGGCCGCACCCAAGGCGCCGCCAGCGTCCCCGGCCGCGGGCTGCACCCAGATCCGATCGAAGAGGCCGGCACGAAGCAGTTGCCCGTTGGCCACGCAATTCAGGGCCACTCCCCCCGCTAAACATAGGTGCCGCATTCCGGTGATGCGGCGCGTCTCCCTGGCCAGATTCAACATCATCTCCCCGGTGACCTCCTGGATCGACCGGGCGAGATCCAGGTGCCGGGGCTCGATCGGCTGATCGGGCCGGCGCGGTTCACCCCCAAACAGCCGGTGAAACCGCTCGTGCGTCATCGTTTCGCCCGCGAGAAAATCGAAATACTCCAGGTTTAATCGAAATGATCCATCCTCGCGTAGGTCCACCAAATGCTCGCGGATCTGGTCGGCGAATCGGGGCTCTCCGTAGGGAGCGAGCCCCATCAGTTTGTACTCCCCGGAATTCACCCGAAACCCGCAATAGGCGGTGAACGCGGAGTACAACAAACCCAGCGAATGTGGAAAGCGGAGCTCCCGGAGAAGTTCGAGGGAAGATCCGCGACCGGACCCGATGGCCGTCGTGGTCCATTCGCCCACGCCATCGACCGTGAGGATCGCCGCCTCGCTGAAGGGGGAAGGAAAGAAGGCGCTGGCCGCGTGCGCCTGATGATGACCGGTAAAAAGAAGGGAGCACCGGTCGCTCAATCCGGGAATGGCGTCCCGGAGGGTGGTGGGAAGATTCAGCTTCCCATGCAGCCAGGAAGGAAGGACTCGAACGAAGGAACGAAGACCGCGCGGCGCGATGGCCAGAAAGGTCTCCAGGAGTCGCGTGAACTTTTGAACCGGCTTGTCGTAAAACACGACCGCGTCCAACTCGTCCGCGCGAAGCCCTCCCTGGCGCAGACAGAACGAAACGGCATGGTCCGGAAACTCCGGATCGTTCTTGCGGCGGGAAAAGCGCTCCTCCTGGGCTGCCGCAATGATTCGCCCGCCGGACACCAGCGCTGCGGCCGAATCATGATAGTAGGCGGAGATGCCCAGAATGTGGCGCATGGATGAGGCAAGCTCACATGAAAGGATACATGAAAGGCGCCAGCACGGAACTGGAGCTGAACAAAAGCAAGGCACCCAGCAACAGCAGCACGACCAGCAAGGGCGCCAGCCACCACTTGCGGTCCTGCTTCAGAAACAAAAAGAAATCCTTAATCAATCGCCACACGGGTCGTTCGCAGCGCCCTAAGAAGAATCCCGGGACGCGAGGAAATCAATGCAAACTCGCCGCTCCCATCCCCAGGCACACGGGCCACCAGGGGCGTCCCGCAAACCAGGACCCGTCGCCATGGGTGCGGATGAGGTAGGCTGCAATGAAAGGGACCAGCAGAATATGCGAATGAAACTCCTCCTTCCAAGCCAGCCGCCCGAGTTTCCAAAGGATGCCCGCATAGCAAAACGAGAGCAAGGCCAGCAGTCCCCACAACAACTTGAGCCGCTTGCGTCGAAGCATGTCCTCACTCACGGCGTGTTCCGCCCCGGATACCGGTTCTGATCGTTCTGCAGTAATCACTTGATGATTCCTCCTTTCCATCGACGTATCCCTCGCCTGGCCACCTCGCGTTACCGGCTGCTGCGGGAACCCGCCAGCACCTCCCGCACCCAATCTTGATGCTCCAGATACCAGCGGACGGTCTCGCGAATCCCCCTCTCGAAGGTATAAGCAGGACGCCAACCGAGCTCTCGCTCGATCTTGCCGGCATCGATGGCGTAGCGACGGTCGTGGCCGGGACGATCCTTGACAAAAGTAATCAGCTTGCGCGACTGCCCGCCGAGGGAGGGCGCCATCTCGTCCACCAAGTCGCAAATCAGCTCCACAATATGGATATTGGCCCACTCGTTGTGGCCGCCAATATTGTAGGTCTCCCCGCTGCGTCCCCGGGTCAGCACCGTCCAGAGCGCCTCCCCGTGGTCGGTCACGAAGAGCCAGTCGCGCACATTCATGCCGTCTCCATAGACAGGAATGGGTTTCCGCTCGAGAAGGTTCTGAATGACCACTGGAATCAGTTTCTCCGGGAATTGGTAGGGTCCATAGTTATTAGAACAATTCGTGATCACCACGGGCATGCCATAGGTATGATGATAGGCTCGGACCAGCAGGTCGCTGGAAGCTTTGCTCGCCGAATAAGGTGAATTCGGGGCGTAAGGGGTCGTCTCTGTAAAAAAGCCCGTGGCGCCAAGACTGCCGTACACCTCATCGGTGGAGATGTGATGAAATCGCCGTCCATCCCATTGACCGTTCCATGCCGCCCGGCACGCCTCCAGCAGATGGAAGGTGCCGACAATATTGGTATGAATAAAATCTCCCGGGCCTGAAATGGAGCGGTCCACGTGGGACTCCGCCGCGAGATGCATGACGTGAGTAATGCCATGCGCGCGCACCACGCGCAACACCTCCTCTTTGTCGCGCAAATCGACTTTTTCAAAAGTGTATCGAGGCGAGTTTTCCACCGACCTCAGATTGGCCAGATGCCCCGCGTAAGTCAGGCAATCCAAATTGACGAGTTTCTCAACCTCGACCCGACCCAACACTTGTTGGACGAGATTGGAGCCGATAAACCCGGCCCCGCCAGTAATCAACAGTCTCATAAGAGTAGGTTCGGTTCCTTTCAAGCCGCCACGGTCTCGGGACGCCAGAGCGCAATGGCCTCGTCCAACGCAGCCTCCACAGGCCGCATGACGACTCCCGCCCGCGCGAGCTTCGTCGCGTCCATGATGCAGTTCGAGCGCGGTGCTTTGGCGGCAACTTGATAGAACTCCGCGTCGTCGTTCCAATACTCAAACTTTCGATCAGGGGCCAGCGACCGGCACCATTGCTCGACCACCTGCCTTGTCGAAACGGCTCCCGGATTGGTCACGTTATAGATGCCAAATGGGGCTCGGCGTTCCCAAAGATCCAGGCACGCCTTCACGAAATCGCCCCGATGCGAGACCGAGTTGATGTTGTCGTACACCTTCGAGTAACGGATGATTTTGGACAGGTAATTGCGCGAACCATCCCAATGGTCGAACGGAATGCGCAAACGCCAAATGTAATTCTGACCCACGCCCCGGATCGACTCCTCGCCAAGGGCTTTCGTGCCGCTATAAAAACTGCAGGGCGGCTGGCGAAACGAAAAATTCGGGACGTCCTCCTCCGTGAAGCCGGCGAAATCGACCGGATCCCGGTCGAACAACTCCCGCAACGCCTTGGTATTGATATTCTTCTCCACTCGCCAACTGCCCTGGTCCCGCACTTTGGCTCCGGCATAGATGCACCCCGACGACACATGTCCCCAAGGAATATTCCGGCTGGCGCACGCGTGCGCCAAGAGAGCCGGGAAGAGCGTGTTGCCTTGAAGCGTATCGGCCCGTTCGGTTTCGCAGGCATCCACGTTGGGTTTTCCAGTGTAGCCCGCCGCGTTCACGATGAAGGCAGGCTTCCTGGAATCGAGCAAGGCCATCAACGAGTCCCAGCGCGTATAGTCCGCCTGCCGCCGCGAAAAAGCTTCATAGGGCCAGCCCCGCCTTTGCAGTTCCCGTTCGAAGGCTGCGCCGATGTAACCCGTATTACCCAGCAATATGATCATGATCGAGCTTCTCCTCTCCAAAAGATTTCCAGCTGATTCTCAGGCAAATTTCCCGCGTTTCACTTCCTCCACAACGGCAAGCAGATAGTCGCGATACTCGCATTTCGGAACATTCTCCAGAAGGGTCGAGAACTGCGCGGCCGTTAAGAAGCCCTTTCTCAATGCGGCTTCTTCGGGACAGCCGATCTTGATGCCCACGCGTTTTTCGATCGTCTGCACATAGGCGGAAGCCTCGTGCAAGCTCGTGCTCGTGCCGGCGTCCAACCACGCAAACCCCCGGTTCAGCAATCCCACCCGCAGCTTCCCCTCGCGGAGATAGGCCATGTTCACATCCGTAATCTCCAACTCTCCCCGCGCCGAGGGCCGCATGGACTTCGTGATGCGAACCACATTGTTGTCGTAGAGATACAACCCGGGCACTGCGTAATGACTCTTGGGTTGCTTGGGCTTCTCTTCAATGGACAAGGCTTTTCCGTGTGCGTCGAACTCCACCACGCCGTAGCGCTCGGGATCATGCACGCGATAGCCGAAAATCGTCGCGCCCTCTTTGAATTCCCCGAAAGCGCGCTGGAAGACATCGCCCCCGTAAAAAATATTGTCTCCCAGAATGAGCGCCACCGGATCCCCGCCAATGAAGCTCTCGGCAATCAAGAACGCCTGGGCGATCCCCTCCGGCTTCGCCTGCTCCCGGTATTCGATCGACAGCCCCCAGCTCTTGCCGTCCCCGAGCAACTCTCGAAATCGCGGCAAGTCGCGGGGTGTTGAAATGAGGCAGAATTCGCGTACCCCGCTCTCGATCAAGGTCGTCAGCGGATAGTAAACCATGGGCTTGTCGTAAACCGGCTGCAGTTGCTTGCTCGCCACGAGGGTCAAGGGATACAACCGGGAACCGGCTCCGCCTGCTAGAATAATTCCTTTCATAAAATATTGCTCCTAGGGGCGCACAGCCCTGTAAAACATTTGACCTTCGTCCACGCTGAGAGGATAGGGACTCGCCGCTCCGGCCACATCCTGCCACGGCCCTTCTCCTGCATTTCGGGTTTGTTGCAGTCTGCCTTGAAACCTCAACACCCATCCACCTGCACTTCCTTCCGACGAGAGGGAAGGAGGTCCCGCACTGAGGGTTGAAAAATAGGATCGGATGGCATTCGGGTGATTCCCTGCGTTGACTGGAATCCGTTCCTGATTGGGTCCGAAACTGTACCATTCAAGCCCCGCATCACCGGTGCCTTCAAACCAAACCAGCCTCATCGGATACAACCCGGCAACGGGAACATGGGACGAAAACGGGACCTCCGAAGCCAACTTGTTCGTCAACACCCCGGCGACAACCAGCGCGGTGGCGCTGAACTCCGTCGCCACCGTCAGCCGAAATCCCTCGTCACTCTGAACCCCCATCCGCACCAGACCCGCCGGCAAGTCCAAGAATCCAACAACCTCGGCCGAAATAAAATTGTTGGCCCCAACCGGTTCTCCTGAAGCCGGTGATCCGACCCCGGGAATGGGGGAATCAGGATAGCCGTTGAAGGCCGTGAACCATCCCGCTTCCACGCCGCTTCCTCCCGCCATTTCCTGGTTCCAATTGATGATCCCAGTGAGCCGATAGGAACCGTCCGGCTCCGGACCGGGAGCGGCTCGATCAGGGAAGGACAACGCTCCCCGCAAATGGTCCTCGGCTCGTTGAAGGGTGTTCGTCACCCCGGTGGTGCCATCCGCAATCTTCTTCACACGCACTCGAAACCCCCTGGCCGAAGGATCAGGAACCTCTCCCGTTCGCGCTAATCCCTCGGGAATTTGAACATAATTCTGGGCCACAAAAGTCCAAGAACTCGTCACCCCGGCATAAACCAATCCAGCCCGATTGGTGGATCCCGGCGGTAACGGGGGATCCGGAGTGTAGGTGACCAGCGTATCAGTCCTCAGCCTCGTCGTCCGCACCGGGACGTCCTCTCCGTTCAAAATCAATCGCACGGGGGCATTGCCAAGATCAGCCAAAATCGCGCCCACCCCATCCGGAAACGGCCTCGGCCCGAGCGAAAGCGCGTTCCCCCATTCGGGAAGCTGCCCTGCTCCCAATGCCACGCGAATCGGACCCGCCTCGCTCTGCTGATGAATCGGCTCCCATTGTGCTCTCATGGGATACACCGAGTATCGAACCCAGGGTCGCGGAGGTCGGATGTACTCACGGTAGGCTTTGATGGCCAGGCTGGAGGCGGGGTCGTTGACAAGGAAGCGCTGGCTGGAACCTGTTTCCACGGCGAACCATTCCACACTGCCGGCGCCGGATCCCTTCCAGTAGAGCAGGCGGAACGGATACAACCCCTCTTCCTGAACCAAAACTGACATCCAACGGCTGGGTGCCGCGGTGGCGGACCCGGACTCGTCGTAGTACCCAACTAATGTCCCCAAAGTGTCCAAAGGATTGGGAGCGCTGGACAGGACAAATCCTCCGTCGCAATTCACCGAAAACAGATAAGCACCCGGCTTCAAATCCAAATAGGCTGTGGCTTCCAGCACCAAATTGTCTACGCCGGCGCCTTCCCCTGCCGGCGAGGTGCCCCGCCCGGGAACACCGGGCATCGGGGCGGAGGGATTGTAAACCCCCGCGCTCGCACCGCGGATGGATAAATCAAACACCCCGTTCACATCGAAGCTTCGGTCGGCGTTGAATCCAGACAAGTTGATCAAGTTCGGATAAGGAAGCTGATTGGTCCGATTGAGATAGCCATCGAACAACTGCATCTCGGGCCGCGGCATTCTATTCGCACTCCCACCCCAGCCGGCATAACGTCCACCGTTGGTGTGAGCGCCGTCCATGGAACGGTCCAATTGATGCATCTTGGTGATCTTGAACCCGCGCCGGTTGAGATCCACCGCGCCGACGGGCGCTTTTTGGCCCGGAGGAAGCACCACGCAGGGAATCGGGAGCGAACCGGGACCGCCCGCAGGCGTCGCTCCGCTTCCGCCCTCGCGAAGTCCCGCCGTCCCTCCCACCACAAAACTCCAAGTGTTCGTCACCTCGCGCGTCACTGCGTCCTGGGCGTAGGAGTAAACCAGCACCGCGATGTTGGTGCCTCCCGGAAGCAGGTTTTCAAAGCCTCCATCGCGTTTGACGAGGGTGCGCGCCGCCCCTTCGGCAGCCTGTCCAATGGCGACGCCGACGCCATTCAATCCCAACGTCACGCTCCGCGGCTCAAACTCCATGGTACCATGGCTGATCTCCGCCGAGACTTCCTCCAACGGAGAAACCAGGACGGATCCCGGGGCCGGCGTCAATCGAGTCAAGTGCGGGCGAACGGAACGGGCCGTACGAAGCGCTTGATAGGGTGAAGTCGGATCGTTGATCAAAGTCTTGAGACCGCTGCCAGGATCCACGCTAAACCATTCACAGCTCGAATCTCCGGTTCCTTCCCACCACAGCAGCCGAAAGGGATAGTAGCCTTCCGCTTCAACGAAAAAATCGAAGATCGTGTCGGAAGCCCGCCGCCCCCCGTTGACCGATCCAAGCACCAGTCCCTGAAACTACCCCGCCGCCTGGCCCACCGAAAGGACAAAACCCTCGTCGCTGTTCACTCCAAACCGGTGATTGCCCGCCGACAACCTGAGAAAGGTCCTCATCTCGACGACAAAATGATCGTGGCGCGTGCTGGTGGTGCCGGGGAGGCGCTCGTCCGGGGCTTGCAATAATCCTTGCCCGGTGAAATTCCCAAAATCCGCCGGACGGCCTGCTGGCTGCCCAAAATTGATGATGCCGGGCCAGTCCACAAATCCTTCGGCGTCCACTCCTGCCACGACCGCGAGGTTGGTGTAGGCTCTTTTCGTTGCCGGATCCAAATAGCCTCCAATCAAGGCCCGTTGCACCTGCCAAAGCGCATTGCCATCCGCCCCGGTCGTCAACGGACCCCTTTCATGGGGCATCTGGTAAGTTCGAATCCTGAATCCTGGCTTGGAAAGGTCGACATCCGTAACCGCGTAGTGCCGGGGGACTTCGATGAAACGGCCCACCGTAAAGGTCCAATCATTGGTGGTCCATGAGCCCGCGGCATCCGCAAAAACCAGCGTCGCCGTATGGGAGGAATTCGGAGCGAATTGGGAAGCGTGCGCGCTGATTTGCACCCGGTTGTTGGTTCGCGACACTTCGGTCAGCAACGGCTCACCGTCCACCGCCAGTCCCGCCTTCGCCAAATCGATCTTGAGTTCGGTTTCGATGAACTCGACGCGGATCAACGGCGCTGGGGATGCCCCGGATGAACCGGGAACCGGCTCGATCAACCTGACGGTCGGCCCCGCCAATGGCACCCGTGTGTCCCGATAGGCACGGAGGGCACCCGGTTGATTCGTGTCGTTGATCAGAATCCGCTGGCCGGAGGTCTGGCCCGGTGCATAAGCATAGAACTCCAGGCCCGAGTTGGGCCCCACATTTTCCCACCAAACGAGCCGGAACGGATAAAACCCCGCTTCGGTCACGGTCAGATTCGCTTCCGTGCTGCCGAAGACGCGGTTGTTGTCAAACTGGGCCGCGGTCACCAATTGAAAACGCTCAAAGGGGTTCAACCCTTTGCCAAAGGTCAATCGAAAGCCATCATCACTGTTGACCCCCAAACGAACCATACCCGCGGGCAGTTCCAAGAAACCCGTGATCTCCGCCGCATAATAATCTCGGGTCCGAACATCGCCGGCAATGCCGGGCACCGGACCATCCGGCCTCGACGGATTGGAAGTGGAGGTGAACAGCCCGCCGCTTGCTCCGGAGGTTTGCGGCAACGCTTCGTGCCAATTGATGATCCCTGGCACCTCGTGAATCCCGCCTTTGCCCGAACCGGGAACCGACAGGTCGGCCACGGGATTCCCGGTCGTCGGATCGATCGCGTCTCCGCGAAGGAAAGTTTCCACCGCCGCCAGATTGACCAGCGGAAACCTCAGGTTGCCCTGAGCCACCCGCACCTTGAAGCCGGGCAGATTCGTGTTCACCGAGTCAGGCGGCGCGGCCAATTGCGGCGGAAGGGTCTGTGCCCGCCCGGAAACCAGGAGGGCCACACCCCACAGCACAAACAGCCCCCTCATCAGGAGGGAACCCCGCGCTGATCGATCAGGAAGTCTCAATGGTCCTGCCAATCCCATGCACTTCAAAACCCAGGCGCTTGAGCGCCCGCAAATCCAAAATGTTCCGGCCGTCAAACAGGCTGGCCGGCTTCTTCATCGATCGGTAAATCCGTTCGAAATCCAGCCCTCGGAATTCATCCCACTCCGTCAAAACCAAGACTGCGTGAGCCCCCTCCGCGGCCGCATAAGGACTGGCACAAACCTCAAACGAACCCGCTCCCGCGTTGAGAGTGTTCGCGATCGCCTCCGCCGTCACCCGGGGATCATACAACGCCAGTTGCGCCTCCTCCGCGAGCAAATCATTGCAGACATAGATCGCCGCCGACTCCCGCGTATCATTCGTGTCCTTTTTGAACGCGAAACCCAGCACGGCGATCCGCTTTCCCGCCGCGGTGTTGAACAGGGACCGCATGACCCGGGCGGCGAATCGGCGACGCTGCATCCGGTTCATTTCCACCACGCCCTCCCAGTATTCGGCCACTTCGCGAAGCCCGAACGTTTCGCAGAGATAGACCAGATTCAGGATGTCCTTTTGAAAACAGGATCCGCCAAATCCCACCGACGCCTTCAAAAACTTCGATCCAATGCGGCTGTCCATCCCCACGGCCCGCGCCACTTCTTCGATATCCGCCCCGGTGGCCTCGCAGATCGCGGAGATCGAATTGATGGACGAAATCCGCTGCGCCAAAATCGCATTCGCCGCCAGTTTCGAAAGCTCGGAGGACCAGACGCTCGTGGTCAGGATGCGCTCGCGGGGCACCCATTGGGCATAGACATCGGCCAACCTCGCGACCGCGCGTTCTCCCTCCGGGGTGCGCTCGCCGCCAATCAACACTCGATCGGGATCGAGCAGATCCCGCACCGCCGTTCCCTCCGCCAAAAATTCCGGATTCGATAACACCTGAAAACGATGGCCCCGCGTATTGGCCGCCAGCACCCGCCCGATGGCCTCGGCGGTTTTCACCGGCAGGGTCGATTTTTCGACGACGATCTTGTCCCGGTCAGCGGCCTCCGCAATCCGGCGGGCACTCAATTCGACGAACTTGAGATCCGCCTGTTTTCCCGCCCCCACCCCGTATTGTTTCGTCGGGGTGTTCACCGAAATAAAAATGATGTCCGCGCCTCGGATCGCGGCGTCGATGTCGGTCGTGAAGTGAAGATTGCGCCCTCTCGCGGCGCTCACGACCTCGGCCAGACCCGGCTCATAGACGGGCAGTTCGTCCGAATTCCAAGCCGCAATCCGATCCCCGTTCACATCCGTCACCGTCACCTGGCAGCCGGGACACTGCCGCGCGATGACGGCCATCGTGGGACCGCCCACATAGCCCGCACCGATGCAGCAAATGCTCGGATCGGAGGACATCTTACCCAGCGGTGATGATTTCATCTCCCGATTCAATCCCTGGGTGAGGCTGAGATTCAAGCTTCCGGAAGCGAGCGGAGCAAGTCGTCAAAAATCGTCTCCAGGGCTTCCCGATGCGTCTCGCAGCAGACCGCGTTGCGCACCCCTTTGGCAAGGCGTTTGCCGTACAACAGCCGCTCCAGCATTCCGGATCGGTTCAACTTCATCAGCGGTCCATTGTGGCCCAGGAGTGAGCTGAAATAGGAATGGCGCTTGCCCAAGGCAAATTCCCTCCACTCGTGTTTGACAAAGACTGGATCCAGGATGCGCTGCGATCTCGCCTCCAGGCACTTTCGCAAAGCCTGCTCGTCATCCCCCCTGAGCCGACGGGCGCCCGGGCGCGGGTCCGATTGGCGGAAGGGCACATAATCGAGGCTTGCTTGACCCGGCGCTTCAACTTGCAAGCGCACCAAAATGCCCTCATGAAAGCTGGCCCGGTCGCGGTAGAGCGCTTCATCCATCACCAGCGCGCCTTGGCCATAGACAATGTGGCCGCCCCGATGGTGCTCGATGCCTCCCAAAACATGAGGATGCTGCACCACCACACAAGATGCACCCATCTCGATCAGGAACCGGCAGGTTTCCTGCACGCGCGGACTCGGAACAACGAATTCATCACCGCCATGGAACAACACGACGAGATAATCGATCTGCCCGCGAACCGCCGCCATGCTTCGCACGAACTGGATCAAGTCCAGCGGGTTGGCCCCGGGCTCATCTTCCCTCGCGATCGAATACTCATGCTCGGCCAACGCGATGAACCCGACGCGCATCCCGTCGATTTCCCTCACCCAAATCTTGGAAGCTTCCTCCAAATTCTCGCCCACACCCACCGTTTCCAATTGCTGGGCTCGGCACGCCTTCAACGTGCTTCGGATTCCGGCCGCACCATGATCTTTGATGTGATTGTTCGCCAGGCACAGAAGATCCACGCCTCCAGCCTTGATGCCGTTGATCGCCGAGACCTCGGCGCCAAACACCGGCCCGGTCTTGAGGATCGGCGAAGGACGCTCGATCAGGGGGCACTCCAAATTGGCCACCACCAAGTCGGCCGCCTCAAACTCCTCCAACAAGTCGTTGAAAAGCCCGCGGGCATCGCCCGCTCGAAAGAGGGGAAGGTTCGATTCGATGGGACACAGATCGGCACCGATGAGCAGTCTGGGCATGGGAATCGGCGATCAAAGCGCCGCGTGCTCGCCCGAACGGAGCTTGGCATCAAGTTCCGCGAGATACTCGATGACCTGCCGTGCGCTTTCGGCCGGAGTCTGCTCTTGCGAATGCACGAGAACTTCAGGCTTCTCGGGAGCCTCGTAAGGCGCGGAAACTCCCGTAAACTCCTTCACCTCGTTGGCCCTCGCCTTCGCATAGAGCCCCTTGATGTCACGCTGCTCGCACACTTCCACCGGGGTCGCCACATGCACTTCGACAAAACGTCCAGCGGGAAGCAGCTTCCTCACCAAATCCCGGTCGCTGCGATAAGGCGAGACAAACGCGGTAATGATGATAAAACCCGCTTGCATGAACAACTTCGCCACCTCCCCGACCCGGCGAATGTTCTCACGACGGTCCTCAGGGGCAAAACCCAAATCCTTGCAAAGTCCATGACGGACGTTGTCGCCATCCAGAATGTAACAATGCCGGCCCAGATGGAAAAGGCTTCGCTCAAGCTCCGTGGCCAGCGTCGATTTCCCGGAGGCGGGCAAACCCGTCAGCCACACGACGTAGGCCCCATGCCCATTCTGCTTCTCCCGCTGGACATGCGTCACCTTTCCCTGGCTCCAGAATATGTTTTGGCTCTTGTGCTGTGAATCCGCCGTCCGATGGGGATAATGGTCGTCCAAGACAATGCCGCCTCCGCTCACTTCGAAGCCATCGACCAGGACGAAGCGCCCCGTCGCGGGAAGGTTTTGATAAAGGTCGAACGCGACCGGCCGCTTTGTCCGCAACACAACTTCGGCTACCTCGTAGCGCCCGACCCGGGCTTGCGGCCCGGGTTTGAGGACCGAAGCCAGTGTGGAGGCATCAATCACCTCGGTGATCTGATCCACGCGGCATTCCGTTTCCTGCGTCCCAAGCTTCAACTTGTAAGCTCAGACATCCTGACCTCATGCGGGGAAAGATTGGGTGGAGTGGAATGGAATTGAGACCAAGAGGGACATTTTCGACTTTCAAGGATGGGGGTGGTGGCGGTGAATAGGTGAATGCCGCAAGTTTAATGACCGATGTTTCCTGCCGGGTCTGTGGAGCTCAACCGCGATCTGGCGTGTCGAACGGAAGGAGACAAAGTGGTCTACTTCAACGGGCATTTGCCCGTGTTCACGCACGCCAGGAAGGATCTGGC
>VHDF01000059.1 GCA_016871495.1 Verrucomicrobiota bacterium
ACTGGACGGGGTCATCATCGATGAACACCAGGCTGGAGGTCGTGAACCCGAGCTGTTCCGCGATGGATTGGAGGCTCTCGGATTTCGAGTTCCAGTCGA
Organism: Verrucomicrobiota bacterium; assembly: GCA_016871495.1. Taxonomy (NCBI): domain Bacteria; kingdom Pseudomonadati; phylum Verrucomicrobiota; species Verrucomicrobiota bacterium. The sequence continues at coordinate 100 of VHDF01000059.1, forward strand.
TCCGGCGCACGGCAAAGTGTTCTGGTTTCAGCACGGAGCACGGATGAGTCTTGAGCGCGTTCAGAACATCGGCTTCGTGATTTCGGCTGCAAAGCCCCAGCAGTTTGCCTTCGTCGCGCAGGCGCAAGCACAGGCGATGAATCGCTTGCCGGGGCTCGTCGATCACGATGCCCTCCAGTCCGTCTTCGGCGCAAACTCCCGACCACAAGGTTCCGTCCGCATCCAGGATGACGGCTTTGCGACTTGGACCAAAACGCGAATGTATTCTTCGGGCGATGGCGTGGGCCATGAACTCGAAGAATTCGGGCTCGTAGGGGATGCCGGCCAATTCGCGAGCCGTGGGGTCGTCAAGGTCCCCCAGCGCAGAGAATCCTGGCATTTGCGCGAGTTCATAGACAGCCAGGCCCGGAATTCGTGCGCCGGTTGTCAGGCATTCCCTCGCCCGGGATTCCACGCGGGTGAGGAAATCGGAGCGATCCCTGATGCTGGGGGAACTTGGACAGAGGCAAATCTCGAAATCCGCGGAACGCTGCGCCAGCTTGCTGCGCACCAGATCAACGAACTCACGGACCGATCGCACCAAGCGCTCTGACAGTGATGTCAGGTCTGGAGATTTCGAGCTCAGCTCGGACTTGAAATCCGCAAGATCCTCCCAGCGAAGGAAGACGAGGTTCAGTCCATTCTGAGAAGCGATGAAAGGACCTTCGTTTGCCGCCAAAGATTGGAAGAGTTGTCCAGAAGGAGAATAGGAGAAGTGGGTCTCGACGCCTTGCTCCTTAAGTAGCTTTGAAAGCGGAGCTTGCAGCGGATCGATTGTAAAGGAAGCTCCGATGCCAAGGTTCATGGAATGGGCGCGCGTCATTCTCGGGAACCATCAAAGCAACTCGTATGCCGTGCGAATGGCCTCTGGCCCGCAACGGATTACAGAAGCGAAACCTGTTGAAAGCCGTCCGCTAAAATCCGGCATTTGACCTCCGCCAAGGAGAGGAGAAGTTAAAGGCCAATGGCTAGCCACGAACCCGCTGTTGTTTCGGGAATCGCTCTTTTCGTTGCCCATATCTACTTGACTCCTCGGCAACGAGAGGGAACGGCTAAAAGATTCGTGGAGAAGAAGCTGGCGCTTCTCCTCCCGGAATGAGTGCCTACGAGTTCCTGGAAACTTCTGTCGACATTCTTATCGGCTAGTGATTCGAATCTTTCGCAAGGTCCAGTCTTCGATGAACTTCCTCGGCGATGCGTAAGAAAGCGGCTCCCGGGGGCGAGGTGGGATCGCTCGCCGTCACAGGGCGGCCTTGATCACCTCCGACCCGGATTTCCGTAAAAATGGGAACTTCTCCCAGGAAAGCGACTTTCTGGCGTTCTGCTTCGGCGCGGCCACCCCCGTGGCCGAAAATCTCGACCCGATCGCCCGCCGGGGTGATGAAGTAACTCATGTTTTCAATCAAGCCCAAGATGGGCACGTGGACCTTGTCAAACATGGCCATGCCTTTCCGCACGACTCCCAGCGAAGCTTCCTGTGGAGTGGTGACGATCACACCGCCATCCAGGGGTGCGCTCTGGCAGAGCGAGAGCTGGGCGTCCCCGGTCCCGGGAGGCAAATCGACGAGCAAAACATCCAGCTGCCCCCATTCCACCTGAGTCAGGAATTGCTGGACCGTTTTCATGATCATGGGTCCCCTCCAAATCACCGGCTGATGGTCATCGATGAGGAAGCCCATGCTCATCAATTTGATTCCGAAGCTGGAGGGAGGCACGAGCATTTCCCGCTCGCTGATGGATGGACGCTGATGAATGCCCATCATGAGGGGAATGCTGGGGCCGTAGATATCGCAATCCAACAACCCCACCCGCAATCCCAAGTGATGGAGTCCACAGGCGAGGTTTACCGAACAGGTGGATTTTCCGACTCCGCCTTTGCCGCTCGCCACGGCGATCACACGTCGGATGCCGGGCAAACGGTTGACTTTGGCCACCTGGGCGCCGGGACTTGCCGTTTCGGACGCCGGCGGCATCTGCACCTCCACATGCACGGCCTGCACGCCCTCGAGCCCGCGCAGGACCTGCTCGCAGCCGGCCTTGATTTGTTGGGCGGTTTCCTTGTTGTGAGAAGTGAGCTCGATGCGCACGCTCACCGCGCCTTGGGCGGTGGTGATTTGTTTGACCAGTCCAAAGGACACGATATCCCGGGAATAACCAGGATACTTGACGCTCTTGAGCGCTTCTTGCAGGGCAGATTCGGTCATCATAAAAGCAGTTTGACGGCGTCCGCAGGTTAGTCAACCCGAGGAAGGGGAAGAAGCGTTCTTTCCTGACTTCGAGTCAAGCTTTCCAATCGGGAAGGCGGCGATCAGGGGAATCAGGCGAGGACCTGCTTTTCAGTCGCAAAGCCTTGGTTTCCTCGGAATCCAGCAGAAAATCAACAGGTAACAAGGCGGATTCCCTCTCTCCACGCTCGAATGCCAGCCATTCCTCAGACATGCCCCGGACCTTGGCGACCACGCTTGAGAAACGCTCCGCGGCCGCTTCGGCCTGTTCGACGGTGTGGTTTCGGTCCACACTGAAGCGCACGCTGCCCACCGCCAGCGAATAGGGCAGGCCGACCGCCTGCATGGATGGGGAAACGCGCAAGGATTGGTTCGCGCACGCATGTCCGCTGGATAAGGCTAATCCGGCGAAGTCTCCCGCCAACACCAAGGCTTCACCCTCGACGAATTCCACTGAAACGTGCAGGAGTTGAGGCAGCCTGTCGTTTCCCCAGCGCGGGCCATTGAGCTTCACATAAGGCACACGTTCCTCGATCGTGTTCCACAAGACTCGCGTGACCTTGCCGGTGGATTCGCGGGTGGAACCCAGTTCGGAGGTGGCGAGTTCGAGCGCTTTGGCGCCTCCGATGATCGCAGGCAGGTTTTCTGATCCTGCGCGCAGTCCCATCTCCTGCGAACCTCCGAACAGGAGAGGTTCCAGGCGAACCCCTCGGCGCTTGAAGAGGACCCCCATGCCGCGAGGCCCCCCGAAGCGGTGAGTGGAGAGGCTCAGCATGGACACTCCCGGCGGGACCTTCAGGTCGAGATAACCGGCAGCGGCCACGCCATCGAGGGCGAGAAGCACCCCCCTTTCGAGGGCGAGTTTGCCCAGGGCTTCGATGGGCTGAACGGTTCCGAATTCGTGATGGCCCCAGTGGGTGGCAATGAGGAAAGTCTCCTCCGTGATCAACTCTTGAACACGTTCCACCGGGATGCTCCCGTCCGATTCCACTTGCACCCGTGTGATGGTGAAGCCCCGTTTTTCCAGGTGTCGCAACGGTTCCGCTATCGCCGGGTGTTCCAGACCGGTGCTGATGATATGGCGGCGTGAAGATTCCGCGTTGGCGGCGGCACCGAGGAGGGCGAGATTCATCGCCTCCGTTCCGCATGAAGTGAAGGTGATTTCCTCGGGGGATCCGGCGCCCAGGCAGGCGGCCACACTCTCCCGCGACTTCTCGAGGGCGTCACGAGCTTCCAATCCTTCCTGATGGACGGCCGAGGGATCGCCGTGGCGGGAACGCAGCCAGGGCTCCATCGCTTCCCAAACCTCCGGGCGGAGAGGCGATCCCGATTGACGATCGAAGAGGAGCCGATTCATGGCGCTTGGGCGCCGGGTTGGGCGCGTCTGGCTTGAGCCGCGAAGTAAACACAAGCTCCCATCAAGCACGCCGCCCCCCCGACGCTCATCGCATAAGTGAATCCCTTGAAAAAAACCAGCCGGGAAGCGTTCCCGGTGGCCAGATCTTTGAAGAGTTGGACGAGCACTGACCCGGTGTACCCGATCGCGTCCGCGAGGTAGATGGCGAACACGGCGGTGCCCGCGGTTTTCGTGGCGGCGATCAGGCGATCAAAAAGCATCGAACCGAAGGGAACGTAGGCCAGATAAGATCCGAAACCGGTCAGCGCCATCCACACGTAGCCGCTGATTCGCCGCGTCTCGAGAAGGAAGGTTCCGAGGCCGAGGAGGACCAGTCCGAAGGACATCATGGCGAAGGCGGTAATCAAGGCCCGGCGATTATCGCGTACCAGGTTCAGCAGAGCGAGAGCGCCCATGATGCCAAAGGCCACCCAGGTCTCCGTTTTGGAGATGATCGTTTTGTGTTGCGCGTAGGGGTAGCCCAGATCGTTGAACAGTTCGACTTGGTAGTTATCCCGAAAATCCCGGTATGCGGTCAGAAAAAAGTAAGCCACACAGAGCATCAACAGCCCGGGCAGAAATTGGCGGATGAAGACCATCCGCTCCTCCGCGTTCATCGGCTGCCTCGCGGTGCGCTCCTCCACGTCCGCGACCGTCGGTCGCGGGAGTTGATTCAGCATCCAGACCGAAAGCAAGAACAAGGGAAGGAAGTGGAGTCCGGTGACAAAGGGCATCCAGGATTCATTCACGTTGGCCAGCCATGGACTGATGAGGTCGCCCGCGAGGGGGACTTTTCGCCACCAAGCGGCCAGGCCGCCTTCCAGAACCGCCCGCCCGATGTCCTTCACGATGCCGCTGGACAGGATGTAGGAACAACTCAGGCCGGCGAGCAGGAATTCCGACGTTCGCCGCCCCTCCAGATACCACACGACCAAGCCCCAAACCATGCCGAGTGGAAGTCCGTTGAGAAAAATGGCGGCCACTTTCCAGCTTCCAGGCAGCACCGCGAACAGCAGGAGCGCCAGCTCCGCCCACACGATGAGCAGGATCAGGCTCCAAGCGCGCCGGGCGGGGGAGATTTCCGAACAGACTTTGATGCCGATGTACTTGGAGCAGGCGTACCCAAGGATCTGGCTGACGACGATCGCGGTTTTGAGCGCCACAAGGGAGCCCGCAAAAAACTCCCCGTCGAAACGCGCCGCGGCAAACGGCTTGCGGAACGCGTACATGCAGAAATAAGTGGAAAAGGCAGACGCGACGGCGAAGAGAACGAAGATCCACGACGGACTCCGTTCCAGAATCCTGGTGACGCGCGATGAATGCGGCGTGGAATCGGGCATGATCTTGCAGGGCGCGCCTCCATCAAAGCGATTCGCCTCCTCGCGAGGCGAGCAAATTCCGGATGGGAGGCGTGGTTTTCCCTCGTGTCGCACGTGGCGCGAGCCCGCGCGAGTTTCTACCCCAAGCCACTCGTAACACGCAGCAACGCTTGTTTCCACGACGTCTGGAGGTGCGATGGACAGGTTCGCATCATCGACATGCCATCGATCACGCCCGCGACAGCGGGCCGTTCTAAATCCGCGCCTCTTTCAACCGCACGAACCACCATTCGCGACTCCGGAGGAAATCTTACGCGCGGATTCGGTGCATCCCGATGTTGCCGTTGATGCAGGTAGGGTGCGTCCGTCCCGGCGCGCCGCCGGAGCATGATGTTTTGCATCCAGTGGGCGGCGGGCTGGGACAGGCTCGTCCTACCAACAACATCGGGATACACGGGCGCGGATTTAGGCTCCATCTTCGCAGTTGCCAATTCCGGGGGGTGTGGCAACCTATGTCTGTTCTTGATTTATGAGCAAACCTAAGATCATCGCTTATTTGAAGCCGCATTGCGGATGGAGCCAGGGAGTGCGCGCGGTCATGCGCAAGTATGACCTTCCCTTCGAGGATCGGGACATCATCAACGACCCCGCGCAGCGCGAGGAGATGATTCGCAAGAGCGGACAAATGTTGAGCCCGTGTGTTGAAATTGACGGGCGCATGCTGGCGGACATCAGCGGTGAGGAGGTCGAAGCCTTCATGCTCTCCTATCAGTTGGTGGCGCCCAATGCCCGCACGCCTGACGCGCCGACCAACCAGCCTTGCGCGCACGAGATGCCCGGAGCGGCGCCGCTGCAGTTCCAGCGTTGAAGCCTCCGCGGCTTGGCTTTCTTGGGTCCGGCAAAGGTTCGAACTTTGTCGCCATTGCGCGCGCCTGTGCCCAGGGTGAACTGCCCGCCCTCCCGGTTCTGGTGATCTCCGACGTTGCGTCGGCGGGCATCCTGGAACGCGCCCGGGAACACGGCATTGACGCCCGCGCCATCGATCCCGGCCGTTTTCGCACCAAACTCGATGAACGGGCCGAGGCGGAATGCGTGCGGGTCTTGCGCGAAGCCGACGTGGACTGCGTGGTTCTGGCAGGTTTCATGAGGGTCTTAAAGGGTGATTTTCTGCGTGCATTTCCCGGCAAGGTCCTGAATATCCACCCCTCTTTGCTTCCGGCGTTCCCCGGATTGGAAGCCTGGCGGCAGGCGCTGGATTACGGCGCCAAGGTCGCGGGTTGCACGGTGCACCTCGTGGATCAGGGCATCGACACCGGCCCGATCGTCGCGCAGGAGGCGGTTCCGGTTCTGGAGGACGACACGCCGGAGTCCCTGCATGCGCGCATTCAAGAGGCGGAGCGGCGGTTGTATCCGGCGGCTTTGAAGCGATGGTTGTCCGGCAATCTTGAAGTTCACGGAAGACGAACCGTGGCGCGGAAGCCCTCGGCCGCCTGATCGGGGACGGACCGTGGGAAAGCAAACGAACATCGTGTGTGAAAGCAAAACTCAAGATCAAGCGTCCGGGCAACGTGACGCTCCGCCGCCGATGGGTCATCAATCCGACGACCCAGGTGAAGCCTTCCGCTCGGGAATACGCCCGGACGATGGCGAAACAAACTTTGCGAAAGGAATTGCATGACCGCTAAGCAGACGGTCCTGCGGCTCGGCCTTCCCAAGGGGAGTTTGCAGGACGCGACGATCGAGAAAATGGCCAAGGCCGGATTCAATGTCCAGGTCAGCAGCCGTTCTTACATTCCCTATGTGGACGATCCGGAATTGGAAATCCGCCTCATCCGCGCTCAGGAAGTGAGCCGGTATGTGGAGTTGGGATATTTGGATGCCGGGATCACCGGGCTCGACTGGATTCAGGAGAATGGATCCCGGGTGCACGAGGTGGGAGAGTTCATGTTCAGCAAGGCCACGCGACAGCCGTCGCGCTGGGTGCTGGCCGTTCCTGAGGATTCACCCGTTCGCAGCGTCAAGGATTTGAAGGGAAAGCGCATCGCGACCGAAGTGGTCAAGCTGACTCGCCGCTACCTTCGCCGGCACAAGGTTAAAGCGGCGGTGGAGTTTTCCTGGGGCGCCACGGAGGTCAAAGCGCACGAACTTGTGGATGCGATCGTGGAGATCACCGAGACCGGGTCCTCGCTCCGAGCCAACAAACTCCGAATTGTCGATACGCTGCTCGTCTCGACGCCGAGGTTGATTGCCAATCACGATGCTTGGCGTCACGTTTGGAAGCGGGAAAAGATTGAGACGCTGGCATTGCTGCTCCGGGGGGCGATCGAGGCCGAGGCGAAAGTGGGATTGAAGATGAACATTCCCGAGAAGAAACTGGCCGGTTTGCTCTCCAAGTTGCCGGCGCTGCGCAATCCCACCGTGTCCAGTTTGAGTGCTGGCGGATGGGTCGCAGTGGAGACAATCATTGACGAGCACGTGGTTCGTGAGTTAATCCCCAGGCTTAAAGCCGAAGGGGCGGAAGGCATTATTGAGTATCCGCTCAACAAAGTTGTTTACTGATCTGAATCATCGGACATCCATTTATGGGATCACTGAAAAAGCGCCGGAAGGCCAAGATTAACAAACATAAGCGCCGGAAGCAGTTGAGAGCCAACCGGCATAAAAAGCGCACCTGGCAGAGGTAGCCAGGCGGCCTCTCGTCGCCAACGGTCCCGCGATCTTTACAACCCAGCGCGGTCTCCCTCAGCGAGGCCGCGCTGGGTCTGCTCTATTATGGCGGACGCGTGTTCTACCCATTCACGACCGTCCCCTCCACAGGGGAAGGCGCTCTCCCCCCTGGCCGCGCTCGCACCCCTGGTCGCCACCGCGGTCCTTGTCGCGCTGGCCGCGGGTTGTTCCTCGACTCCCCGATCCGTTCAGTCCAGCCGGGACGGCGAGTTGCTTTCCATCCCCTCGGACCCCGAGGTCGAGCGGGTGGCTCGCGCCCATGCCGCATTCGCCCAAGGTGTGCTGCAGGAATTGCGGCGGGAAGGGGACAAGGCGTTGCAGTCGTACACGGACTCGGTCCTGCACGATCCCGGGAACGACGATTTGGTGATCGAAGTGGCGCAGCGGCATCTCCAGCAAAAAAACGCCAAGAAGGCGATTGAGATACTGCGGAAGGCGATCGCCATTCCCGATCCGCCTCCGGTTCTGCATGTGTTGCTTGCGACCGCTTATCTTGAGGATCAGCAGCCCAAAGCGGCGATTCAGGAGGGCAAGAGAGCGGTGCTGACCGCCCCGGACAATCCATTGGCCCATCGCGGCCTGGCCTTGGCGCACTTGCGGGACAAACAACCTGCGCTCGGCCTGAAAGTCTTGGAGTCCGCCGCCCGTCGCCCCGCCACCAACCAGGATTATTTGATCGGCATCGCGGAGATCGGCGTGGCGTTACAGGGGGTCGAAGGCCCCCACCGGGAAAAATCCCGCACGCTCACGCTGGAGTTGCTGGAGCGCTGTGAGGTGGAGAAGCCCGAGGCCAATCCGCTGGCCATTCAGCGCGCCGCCGTACTTTACGAAGCATCCCGGGAGTTCAAGAAAGCCGAGGCTTTGTATCTCGAACTTCTGAAGCGGTTCCCCTCGGTGACGGCCCTGAAGAGCCGGTTGCTGGGCCTCTATTTGAAAACGGGTGATCGGGCCCGTGCCATCGAACAACTCGAGGCCCTTGGCCGCGCCAGCCCCACCAATCCCAATGTTCAATATCTGCTCGGCGGACTCTATGCGGAGGACAAGAAACCCGACCAGGCGGTGGAAGCTTACCAGCGGGCGCTTCGATTGAAGCCCGACATGGAGGAGGCCTATTTCGATTTGTCATCGGTCCTCCTGTCCAAGAATCGATTCGACGAGGCGGTCGAGCTTTTGCGTTCCGCTCGCGAAAAACTGAAGAACCGCTTTGCGGTCGAGTTCTACCTTGCCTTGGCCCGCTTTCGGCAGAAGCAATACGATGAAGCGCTCAAACATCTCATCGAAGCGGAGGTGGTGGCGAAAGGGGATGATCCGGCCCGGCTCAATCACCTTTTCTACTTTCAACTGGGCGCCGTCCACGAGCGGAGAAAGGATTTTGCTTCCGCCGAGACCGCTCTGCGCAAAAGCATCGAACTCGCTCCGAAGTTCGCCGAAGCCTTGAATTACCTCGGCTATATGTGGGCGGATCGCGGGGAAAACCTGAAGGAAGCCAGGGGACTGATCGAGCGAGCTTTGCTGGAAGAGCCCAAGAACGGGGCGTTTCTCGATAGCATGGCCTGGGTGTTGTTTCGTTTGAACAAGCCGCAGGAAGCCATGGCCTGGATGCAGAAAGCCCTGGCGAACATCGAGGAGCCTGACCCCACGCTTTACGACCACCTGGGCGACATCCACCAAGCCCTGAAGGAGCCCGCCAAGGCCCGCGAAGCGTGGAAGAAATCCCTCGAGCTTGAAGCGAATGAGGATGTGCGCAGAAAACTGAACGAGACTCCAAACGCTCCCTGATCGCCGAGTCCAGCTTCATGCCTTTCATCTTCCAACGACACTACACCAGAGATCAGGCCGAGGCGCTCTTGCCGGACGTCCGCCGATGGTTTTCGGAAATCGAGGATCTGCGTCACCGGCTGGAGGCGATTGATCCCGGTTTGGCGGAACGCGCGGCGGCGGGTGAGGATCTCGGCGGCGATGCGGTCAACCGCTCCTTGAAGTTGCAAACCCGTTTGCAGGAACTCTTGGATAAATTCCGCGCGCTCGAAATCCAGATCAAGGACTTGGATCGCTGGCTCATTGATTTTCCGGCCGTGATTGGAGGTCGCGAAGTGTTCTTGTGCTGGCAGCGTGGCGAGGATGCCATCGAGTACTGGCATGACCTCCGCGCCGGATTTGCCGGACGGACGCCTCTGTAATCCGCCCTGGGTGCAGCCGTTCTCATTGTGGTGGGTAGGGCGCGTCACTCCGTGCGCGCCGCCCTTGGAAACACCCGGTTTCGGCGCGCAGCGGAGTGCGCGCCCTACCTTGATCAATCAAAATGAGAACGGCTGCCCCGGGTGTCCTTCACGCCGTTCGGGGCGGAACGCCGGGCTCACGGACGGCGCGATGGAGATGGGCTTGGCGTCTCCCGGCCCGCTGATCCTGCGAGCCAAGCCGTTTTCGCTGCCAACTCTTCCTGCAAACGTCCGCAGACGAGGTCGCACAATTCGAACAGGGACTCGTCCGCGATGAAATAGTGGACGTTCAAGCCCTGTTTGCGCCGCCCCACCATGCCGGCGCCCGCCAGCAGACTGAGGTGCTTGGAGACGTTGGCCTGGCCCGCCCCGGTGGCTTCGACCAGCGCGGTCACGGATTTTTCCCCACCCCGCAATTCGTGAAGCAGGCGGAGACGCATGGGCTCGGCCAGCAGGCGAAAACGCGCGGCCACCAACTCCAGCGCCCCCGGGGGAAGGGATTTCGGCGCGGTCAATCGGAACTTCGAGTGCGGTCTTGACATATTACTGAATGATCATATAGTCGAATAACAATATGACGACCTTACCGAATCTGACCCTGCCGCTCAACGGGAATCTCACCCCGCCGGAGCTGCGCGCCCGCCTCGGGAACGGCGAACGCTTCGAGTTGGTGGATGTGCGGACCCACCCGGAGTTTGCCGCCGGACGCATCGCCGGTGCCCGCCTGCTTCCGCTGGATGAACTTGAATCACGGGTTCGTGACTGGGATCGAAACCTCCCGATGATCTGCATCGGCCGCTCCGGACGGCGATCCGCCCAAGCCGCAGCACGGTTGGCCAGGCTCGGCTTTGCCCGCGTGCATCAACTCGAGGGCGGGTTGCTCGCCTGGGAAAAGGCCGGTCTGCCGCTGGAAAAGGACGATCGGGCACCTTGGGCGCTGGAGCGCCAGGTGCGCTTCACCGCCGGGGTGCTCGTCCTGGCGGGACTGGGAAGTTCATGGCTTTGGCCGCCGGCGATCGGACTGACCTGGTTGGTGGGCGCAGGACTCGTCCTGGCCGCGATCACGGATTGGTGCGGCATGGGATTGCTCCTCGCCAGGATGCCATGGAACCGTCCGACCCGGGAGTGCGCGGGGGCCGGCAACCCTTGAGCGGCGTCTCATGGACTCGAACATCCTCATCGCGCTGGTTCTGGCCGTCGGCATCGGTTTGTCGCTGGGCCTCCTCGGAAGCGGCGGTTCCATCCTGACCTTGCCGGTGCTCGTCCACGTCGCCGGCGTACCGGTCGTGTCGGCGGTCGGCATGTCGCTCGCCATCGTGGGGGGAACCAGCGCCGCCGGGGCGTGGTGGAAACACCGGCAAAAATTGGTCCATGGACAAGCGGCGGCGTTGTTTGGCGGCGCCGGCATGACGGGTTCGCTGGCCGGCGCTCAGTTCACCCGGCTCGTCCCCACGGAAGTCTTGATGCTGGTGTTCGCAGGATTGATGGCGGCCGTGGCGTGGCGGATGCTCTCACGGCGCGGGGACGAGGACATTCGTCCGCTGCCCGACTGTCGTCCTCTTCGCTGCGGTCTGGCGGGATTCGGAGTCGGGTTCCTCACGGGTTTCTGCTCGTTCCGGCGATGATCCTGTTCGCCCGGCTTCCGATGGCTGTGGCCACGGGGACCTCGCTGGCGGTCATCGCGGTTAATTCCTTGGCCGGCTGGGTCGGGCACTTGGGTCGCGAGCCCATCGCGTGGGGCATGACCGGCGGATATCTGCTCGCGGCCCTGGTGGGGATGACCGCGGGCCTGCGGTTGAGCGGACGGTGGGGGCCCGCCCTGCTGCGGCGTGTCTTCGGCTGGCTCCTGCTCATCATGGCGGGAATTGTCCTGATGAACAACTGGACCGCGATCGCGGCCCTTCTTTTCAAGCGATCATGACTTCGACTCATCACTCCATTCTTATCGTCGGCGGTGGCACGGCGGGCCTTACGGTGGCGGTGCGTTTGCGCCGGGCGAGGGCTGAACTTTCCATCGGGGTCATCGAACCTTCCTCCCGGCACTATTATCAGCCGCTTTGGACGCTGGTGGGAGGCGGTGTGGTGAAGAAGGAATCCACGGTGCGCGACGAATCGGATGTGATGCCGCACGGGGTGGAATGGCTGCGTGGCGCCGCCATGGAATTCCGGCCGAAGCTCAAGACCGTCATCACGGCGGAGGGCAGGCTGCACACCTACGAGCAAATGGTGGTCTGCCCGGGCTTGCAGCTTGACTGGAGCGCGGTTCCCGGGCTGCGGGAGAGCATCGGACGGAACGGGGTTTGTTCCAACTACAGTTACGACACGGTGGATTCGCCGTGGGAGGCCCTGAGTGGTTTTCGCGGCGGCACGGCGCTGTTCACCATGCCCAACACGGCGGTCAAATGCGGCGGAGCCCCGCAGAAAATCATGTACCTCGCGGAAGATTGGATTCGTCGTCAGGGCGTGCGCGAGCAGAGCCGCGTTGTCTATGTCACGCCGGGCGCCGCCCTTTTCGGGGTGGCAAAGTATCGCGCCGCGCTGGAACGCATCGCCGCCGCGCGTGGCATCGAAACCCGGCTCCGCCATCACCTCGTGGAAGTGCGCGGCGGCGAGCGCGTGGCGGTCCTGGAAAACCTCGACACCCGGGCACGGGACCCGGTGCGCTTCGACCTTTTGCACGTCACCCCGCCCATGAGCGCGCCGGACTTCATCAAGACCAGCCCGCTGGCGGACCCCTCGGGCTGGGTTGAAGCGGACCCATACACGCTGCAACATCCGCGCTTCCCTGACATTTTTGCGCTGGGCGACGCGAGCAGCCTGCCCACCAGCAAGACGGGTGCCGCCATTCGCAAGCAAGCTCCCGTGCTCGTCGCCAATCTGCTCTCCCTTCGCTCGGGACGGCCGCTGGCTGCGCGTTATGACGGCTACACTTCCTGTCCCATTGTCACGCGGCGCGGGCGGATGCTTTTGGCCGAGTTTGATTACGACGGCAACCCGTGCGAGAGCTTCCCCTTCAACTAGGCCAAGGAGCGGTTCTCGTTGTGGCTCCTGAAACGCTACGTGCTTCCGCTCCTCTACTGGCACGGCATGTTGAAAGGACGGGCGTAAACATCGATTTCGCCTCGGCGAACAACCGGAAAGGACACCTTATGCATCTTCAGCGCTACTTTGTCGACGGGCTTGCCCACGCCTCCTACCTGTTCGGGGCGGATGGCGAGGCCGCCGTGGTGGATCCCAAACGCGACGTGGACGATTACCTGGCCGATGCGGGCCGGGCGGGATTGAAAATCACGGCCCTCTTCAACACCCATCCACACGCCGATTTTGCCAGCGGTTTCCCTGAACTCGCGGCCCGCACCGGAGCGAGGATTTACACCTCGCACCGCGCGCCCGTGACCTACGACCGGGTGCCTGCTTCCGACGGTCAGCGGATTCGTGTGGGATCGCTGGAAGTCGAGGTGCTGGAGACTCCCGGCCATTCGCCGGACAGCCTGAGCTTTCTCCTGCGCGAGCAAGCCAGCCCCGTGGCCGTGTTCACCGGCGACCTGCTCTTTGTCAACGACGTGGGCCGGCCCGACCTGCGCGATGCCGATGCCGATCCGGCAGAGCTCGCGAGCCAGCTCTACGATTCGCTGTTCAACAAGATCCTTGCGCTTCCCGGCGGCGTCAGGATCTATCCGGCCCACAGCGCCGGCTCGCTCTGCGGGCGCGCGCTCGGTTCCGCGCCCTTTTCGACGGTGGAGCAGGAGAAGCAGTTCAACTGGGCCGCGCAGATTCGCGACCGGACCGAGTTCGTGGGGCGGATGACCGCCAACCTGCCTGACCGTCCCGCGTATTTTGCCTACGATGTCGGCGTGAACCTGCGCGGCGCGGCTCCGTTCAGTCCATTGCCGCCGTTGCGCGTTCTGGCCGAAGCCGAACTCAAGCGCGCCGCGGGCCAGGGCGCCTTGGTGATCGACACTCGCCCCGCGCCGTTCTTCGGTGCGGGTCATTTTCCAGGAAGCCTGAACATCGGTTTGGGGAGTGCGTTGTTCTCGACCTGGGCGGGGTTTTTTGTGCCGGGGGGAGAACCATCGCCCTGGTGGTTGGTTCCGCCGAGGCTGCTGTCGAGGCAAGGCTCCATCTGGCCCGCATCGGCTTTGACAGTGTGGCTGGTTACGCACTGGCCGACTCGCTTCAGGAACTGCGGCAGTTGACCCAGGTCAGCGTGTGCGATCTCAAGTCCGCGCTCAAGCGCGGTGACGCCCCTGGAGTGCTCGACGTGCGCACGCCGGGCGAATGGGAATTGGGTCACATCGAGGGGGCGCTCGCGATTCCGCTGCCGAGGCTCGCACGTGGTATGGGTTCATTGCCCAAGGACCGGCCGATGGCTGTGCTTTGCGGGAGCGGCTATCGAAGCAGCCTTGGCGCGAGCCTGCTTCTCGCGAACGGCTTTTCGCGGGTGCAAAACGTGATGGGTGGCATGGCAGCGTTCCAGGAAATGAAGTGCCCGGAATGGCAGGCGGCCAATTTGGTCTTCCCAATCGAAACAAGTTGAACGCCGCTCAAGGTGAAAATCGCCGCCAACCTCGAGGCCAGGGTTTTTGAGGGTGGTGATGGCTCCGCCAGGTTTTGGAGTGCACCAGCCCTCTGGCGCTTTCAGACGCGATGAGATCGACCCCACGCTACAAAGCGGCAGAGGGCTGCCGCACTCCAAGCCGCTTGCGCGGATCACAAAGCATCAGTCGGATTTCCTTCCTCGGCGTCTCCGCGACCCTGTGGAGAGCTTGCTCCACTGACGCCTGAAGGATGATCGCCATTGACTGGCAGGATGAAGCGAAGCGGCAAACTGGCCCTCTTCGACATGGACGCAGAGGACCCGAGCATGAAGGCAGAAAGTTGGACGAACTGAAACTCAACCCGGCTGGCCAACACGATGTCCGATCACCTCCTGCGCAAGACCAGTCGATGTTCGAGGCGTTTCGTTTGGGCATAGTCGAGCGGGGGAAGTTCCCGGTTTGTGGGGGATTCTGTCTCCCTCAGCAATTCCCTGGCTTTGGCTTGGAGTAGTTCCCATCGCGTCCATGCGAGCGAAGGCGCATGAGCAACCTGCCGCAGCGTGCTCCGCCACTCGATGATGGCTCGGTCGATGTCACCTGCTCCCAAATGCTCCCGAATCCAGGCGTGTTTTGAGGACGGGTCTTTGTGAACCGCGGCCACCACGGCTTCGGCTCCCGCCCCATACTTTAGAGGCAATCCGTCCTCGAGGTAACCCGTGATGGTTTGGTTCCCGAATCGTCGCCGGCAGGCCACCGCAAGGCGTCCGCCCCAGCGTCCGTCGTCGCCCGCAAAACGAAATCCCGCGTCCAAATTCGCGAGATCAAAAACCAATTCTTCAATGGGGTAGCCCTCGTCCTCGAGAGCGGCAGCAATCGCGAGTCCATCCCCTTGATGGAAGAAACTGACGATTTTACCGCGCCGGCTTGGATGACCACGTGCGTCCAGCAATCCGAGGCGCCTCCAGATATGGACGACGCCCCGGCCGCCTTCGATCTGCAAGCATTGAGCCTTTTCCGGGCAGGCTTCACATGCGGGTGGAGGCAATTCCCTTTGTGGCGGACGCCAGAGGATGGCGCCCGCCGTGTCACGAATCCCCTTGGCGGGACGTTTCGAGAGATCGGCGACGGCAAAGAGTTGTTGATCCTTTTCTTCCACTCTCACCAAAGCGTAACCCAAAGCCGCGAGAGCCTTGGGGAGCCCGGTTGACACCTTGTCCCATTCCGTGACCGCGAGTTTTCGTGAACGGACCGGGAGCATTCGGCGCACGCGCTTGGCAAGGTAGATCTCGCCACCGGATAATCTGGATCCCAGCGGGAAGAGGACTCCATAACGCGTCGCATCGTGTTCGGCGGCGAGCGCGACGGGTTCGCCTTCGCCCACAATGCGCGCGAACTCGGGATTTTCGAGCGCCGGACGACAACGGCAGTTGGTTTCGGGCCTTTCAGTTGGCGCGGGAAGGACTTCGACGAGAAGCCCTGCTTCCGTCTCTTGCGGCCCGTGGTGCGTTTCCCAAGCGCCGGTGGAGGAAAGGAATTGACGGATTTTTTGCCGCACATGCCGGGCCCGCTCGAAGTCGGTGTTCAATCCGCAGGCGGCGTTCGGAAATCGCAGACTGCTTTCGACCCCGATGAAGATGGGCTTGGAAGTGAAAAGCCGTTCCTGGGCCTGGACCGCCGCCCGATAAGGTTCCAGTCCGGCCTCGGTGGCGGCGTCCATGATTCCCAGGAGCGCGGGCCAGTCCACGAGTCCATTCCGCGCCAAGTGCGCGGGCTGCGCTTCGCGGAGACGAACGTCATTTTCGGTGACAAGCACGTAGCCTGTTTCGTCGATGCCCCGCCGCCCGGCGCGTCCGAACATCTGCAGAATTTCGTCCGAGCGGAGCGGATGTTCCACCGCATCCCGCCGGTAGGAATCGCCGGCCAGGGCGACGCTGCGCAGGGAAAAGTTAATGCCGGCTGCCAATCCCATGGTGGCGACCACCACGCGCAGTTGGCCGGCTTTGGCGAGGGGTTCGATCACGCCCGCCCTGACGGCGTAACTGAGGCCGCTGTGATGGTAGGCAACGCGGGTGCGGAGCATGCGGGTGAGGGATTCTCCCGCGATATGCCGCTGTTCAGGGGTCAAGCTCAGGGGGTGAGGAACAGGAAGTATCCGCGCGATTTCGGCGGCGAGGCTTTCGGCGGAGGATCGACGGGGAGCGAACAGCAGGATGGGGCCCAAGTCTTCGGCCAGGGCTTTCGCCACCGCACGCGGCCAATAGCCACGGATATCGGGCGGCACATGCACGCTGATTTGATTGAGTTCGACTTCTTCCAAAGGCACGGGACGGAGATCGGTGCGAACAAGGCTGGCCTGGCGTCCGATGCGACGCAGCCACCGCACGATGTCCTGGGGATTGGCGACGCTGCCGCTCAGCAGCAGCAGTTGCGTGGCCTGAGGCGCGAGCGCCATGGCCAGTTCATAGTTCAGCCCCCGATCGGGATCGCCCAGCATTTGGTATTCATCGATGACGAGCAGGGCGGGCCCGTGGCCTTGCAGAAGCCGTCGCTTCTGAGTTTCAAGCGTGGCCACCACAATCGGCGCATCCAGATTGTCCGAAAGATCTCCGGTGGCGATGCCCACGTTCCATCCGCGAGCTCTCCATTCGGCCAGCTTGTCGTTGGCCAGGGCGCGGGTGGGAACCGTATAGATGGCCTGTCCCTTGGGATGCCCTTGGTGCGACCACAGTTCGAAGATGAGGGTTTTGCCCGCACCTGTCGGAGCGTGAACCACGACGTCCGATCCTTCGCGGAGCGCGCTTACGGCCTGTTGTTGCCACAGGTCGGGGACGACGAATTGCTGAAGGGTGGAGAGGCTTTCAAGCATCGGGACCGCCAGCCTAGAACCCGCCTTCGCAATTGAAAAGCAGCGCGTGGGAAGATCTTTGTCCTTCCGTGCATCCCGAAATTGTCTGAAGTGTGGCGCAGGCTGCCCGGCCTGCCGTATCGCCGACGGCCCGTCGGCCCGGCGGGTGAAGAACGAGGCCCTTCCATGCTCTCCACGCGCCGGGTTCGCTGCGTCGCCCCGCAGGCTGCGCCACCGCAGACAGGGCTGTCTGCGTGACCACGACAACCCGGTCACCGACAGCCTCTGGATGCACCGGGTGTCCTTCAGCCGGCCGGGCCACCCAGCGTCGCATGATTCAAAATCGATCGAGCGGAAAGATCGGACGCCGAATTCTCCGATAAGGCAGCGCGGAAAGCTGACTCGTGCAGGGGCCTGGCGTGACGATGGTAAAATGCCTTGCCGCGATTGGGTCGAATGCCGCGCGGTGCGCCACCGCAGCTTTCACCCCGATCATGGACAACCGTTCAGGATGGATGCCCTGGCTGTGCCATTGTCCCAGATCCATGGGCGGAGTGGGCCGGGATGTGAGCAAAATCAGGAGCCCGCGATGACGCACCACGGCGCAGGGTCCCATCTCGAAGGATCGTCCGCACAGAGAGGCCAAATGGCTGCATGGATTCTCGAGATCGAACCTGCCATCGGATCTGGAAATGAGCTCCACATTCAATTCGACCGGCCCCGGATCGAGACGGCTTCCCTTTCCACCGATCGCGATCGCCGTGACGGTTCCAAGGGGAAGGGGCCAGAGCACATTCACCGCAGAGGGATCCGCAATTGCCATCGCCGCGTTTCGAACATCCTGTTCGAGGAAAGCGCGCAGAAGGCCGGTGCCGTCGCCGGGAGCACCCGCGCCGATATTGTCCGAGGGTTCCGCCAGGACGGTCAGCCCATCGGAGAACGCTTTCGCCTTTGCGATTGCGGACGACGGTTCGATTTCCAAGGGCAATCCTTCTTCTCGAAGTTGCCAGGCCAGGTTCCCTAACTCCTGCAAGGCTGCGGCAGCACGGAGTTCCGGGCCGGTGCTGATGATATTGAACGCGACGCCGGCGTCGGGCACGTCGCCGAAAGCGAATCCCGCATTCACGCTCACGGCCCAGAAATCATCGTCACGGGCTTCCAGCTCCCGGGCAAGATCGAGCAAAGCTCGCAGAGGACGATGCGCGGATCCGGTTCCGCCGGGCGGCCAGAGGATGGGAGTCCTGAGGAAAAACTGCTTTGGACGGACACCAGAAGCCGAATCACTCATGGCTCGATCGAGGAGTCTTGCCGCCCGCCTGGATGCCCCGGCCGCGTCGGTATGTGGATTCTCCCGATAGGCGACGAGGCCGTTGGCGTATCGCCCCATGGCATCACTGAAATGCGCGTGCAGATCATAGACGCCGAAAATGGGAATGGCTTTGGCGGCTGGATCCTTTCGAATCCGACGGAGCAGATCGCCTTCCACGTCGCACCGTTCCTCCGTCACCATGGCGCCGTGAAGGATCAGGAGGATTCCGTCAAGGCCGGACGCGAGGGCGCTTTTCAGAGTGGGTTCGAAGTGATCGAGAAAAGTTTGGAAAACCTCTTCTTTGACGAGGGGACCGGGGTTGAGCCGGAGGTCCAGAGCAGGAACGACCTCCCAGCCAAGCATCGATGCTTCCTCGAGTGCCGCACCCATCGGAGATCCATCGCCTCGCATTTCCAGCAAACTGACATGGGAGCGAATCTTCGCGTCCGCGAGGCCCAACCGCGGATCGAGGAAGGTGTGGGTTTCATGGAAAAGTCCGGCCAGGAGCACACGTTTCACGGCGGTATGGGTTGCCGGGGTTCAGGCCGCAGGCTGCCAGGTGGAAGCGTGGTGCGCCATCGCCAGGGAAGCTCTCCTCAGCGTTTCCGCCACATCGTCCTCGGTATGCGCGAGGCTCAAAAACCAAATGCCCCGTTCGATCGATCGGACCCCGTGTTCAAGCAGGCATCGCCGCAAATGAGCCCAGCGCCGGGCATCGTGTCTTTGGACGTAGTCGCGGTGACTCCGGACCGGCCCTTCGTTCACGCCGGGGCGAAGCAGCGTGGCGTGGAATACGCCGCCGGGGCCCTGCGGCCGCAAGCGAATCGAATGAACCTCCGCAATCTCGCGGAGCCCGCGCATCAAGCGTTGTCCCATGTGATGGAGTCGGGTCAGGGCGTCCGAGGATTGGGCGACGGTCTCCAGACACCAGTTTCCGGCGGCGAGGCACAGGGGATTGGCATTGAGGGTTCCCGCGTGGATAACTTTGCCGGTGACCAAGGGTTCGAAAACGCTGGCCTGTCCCACGAAAGCCGCCAAGGGCACGCCTCCTCCGAGTGCCTTCCCCAGGATGATGAGGTCGGGTGATGCGTGGTAAACTCCACAAGCTCCGGCTGAGCCGAAGCGAAATCCAGTGATGGTCTCATCCGCGATGAACACGGCCTGTTCGCGATCGCAAAGTTCGCGAAGCGTGTCGAGCAGGCCCGGGTCGGGCTCGATGCAACCGGTGTTGCAGAGGCACGGTTCGCAGACCATGGCGGCCCATTCTCCGCGGTGCCGGTCGATCACTTGCCGCAAGTGTTCGGCGTCGTTCCAGCGGGCGACCACGAATTGCTCCGGTACTTCGCGGATAATGCCCGCGCTGGGATGCAGCCGGGCCGGTTCATGCTCGGGCCCCCAAGCTTCGGGCGATGGACCATAGCCCACGAGTCCTTCGTCGGACCAACCATGGTAGTGGCCCTCGAAGCGCAAAATGAGGCGGCGTCCGGTCAAGGCTCGCGCCAGGCGAAACGAGGCCATGACCGCCTCGGTGGCGGAGCACGTGAGGCGGACAAGCTCGGCCCGGGGAATCATCGCGCGCAGTTGTTCCGCCACTTTGATTTCCAGCTCGGATTGCGATGCGAAATGAAATCCGAGCCTGGACTGGGTGGAAACGGCGTCGGCCATGCCAATCGGCGCATGGCCGTAAAGCAAAGCACCTTGACCGAGTTGATAGTCGATGAACTCGTTGCCATCCACATCCCACAGCCGCGATCCCTGCCCATGGGTGAAATAAAGAGGCACGGGCAATTCTGCCGCGCGGATGCCGCTATTGACCCCGCCGGCCATCGATGATCGGGCACGCTGGTGAAGGGTCACCGAACGGTCAAAGCGGAAAGGATAGTCAGGCATTTCTGGCGACGTAGGGGGTTCGTCAGGCGATGCCCGGGCGGACCCGGTGTTTGCCTGGTGCGGGCATGTTCGCGAGAACTTTCGGCGTGGCGATGTCGATCGCGGCGCACGAGCCAAGAGCCCGCCACGGATGATTCATCCAGCCAGAATCTGACCCGGACACGGGCGGGGATGCCGAGGAAGCTGAAGTTGGCAATGCGCGCGATGAGATCGACATTCTCGCCAGGACGAGGTTCGAGGTGGGATCAGCTCAAGATTTCGCGAACGACATGGCCGTGCACGTCGGTGAGCCGGCGACTGACACCGTTGTGGGAGAAGGTGAGTTTTTCGTGGTCGATGCCGAGCAGGTGCAACATGGTGGCATGGAGATCATGAATGGAGAGCACGTTCTCGACGGCCTTCCGTCCGAGTTCATCCGTCGCACCATAGCTCACCCCCGTCCGGATTCCCGCGCCGGTCAGCCAGCACGTGAATCCATCCGGATTATGATCGCGGCCCTGCGAGCCCTTCTGGAACATCGGCATGCGCCCGAATTCCGTACACCAGACGACCAGGGTATCTTCGAGAAGCCCCCGCTGGCGGAGATCCCTCACCAACGCCGCCACGGGCTGGTCCATGATGGCGGCGTGGCGGTCGTACTGTTCCTTGAGCTTGTTGTGGCCGTCCCAATTCAGTTCGCCGCCACTGGCGTAGGCGCCGTTGAAGAGCTGGACGAAGCGCACCCCCCGTTCGAGCAGGCGGCGCGCGAGCATGCAGTTTTTGGCAAAGGCGGCCTTGAGAGGATTGCGGGTGTCGTCCGCTCCGTACTCGCGGGACAGCCAGGCCGGTTCGTGGCTGAGGTTGCTGACCTCCGGGACGCTGAGCTGCATGCGAGCCGCGAGTTCGTAGCTGGCGATGCGGGCGGCGAGGAGGTTGTCCCCGGGATGGGCTTGAAGATGTCTCTGATTGATCGATTGCAACAAAAGCCGCGCGTCGCGATCCGCTTTGAGGGAAACGCCTTCCGGGGGTGTCAGATGTCGGATGGGATCTTTGGCGCTGAAGGCCGTGCCTTGAAACTCGGCCGGAAGGAATCCGTTGTTCCAATTATTGGCGCTCGCTTGCGGAATCCCACGCGGATCGGGAATGGCCACGAAGGCCGGCAACTCCTGCGTCTCGCAACCCAGCGCGTAGGTCACCCAGCCTCCAATGCTGGGAAATCCGTCCGGGACGAATCCGGTGGAGAGAAAATTTTCGGCAGGTCCGTGCGTGTTCGTCTTGCTCGTGAGCGAGTGGAGGAAAGCCAGGTCATCGGTCAGGCCGGCGATATGAGGGATCAAATCGGAAATCATTTTCCCCGATTGGCCACGGGGCCTGAATTCATACTGCGGCCGGGCCAGATTGCCGGACGGGCCTTGGAACGTGACGGGCGGTCCCCCGGCCAGAGGTTGGCCGTCGTGCCGGATCAACTCGGGCTTGAAATCGTAAGTCTCGAGCTGACTCACGGCGCCCGCGCAGAAAATCATCAAGACTTTGTTCGCGCGGGCGGGTGCCATCGGAGGCCGTGGCGCGTATGGCCGTGCCGGATCAATTACCGGAGACTGAGCGGCGAGGAGGGCGTCCCGTTGCAGCAGGGAAGTCAAGGCCAGGCTGGTGAGGCCGGTGGCGGTTTGGGCCAGAAACCCGCGCCGATCAAGGAGACGGCGTCCGGACGGAGACAGCAGGGCGAAGCTCATGGAATCAACAAAAACTCGGTGGTGTTGAAGAGGACCCTGGCGAGCAGGGCAAGGCCGTGCTCGCGGACGGCCGGTTCCGCCGCGCTTAGTTCTACGCCGGAGGGATGACGTCCCAGCACCCGCAAATAAACCTGAGCCACGCCGGCCTCGGGCGGCGTGGAATCGCCGAGATTCGCCCGGACTTTTCCGGCCAGCGCGTTGGCCCGATCGAACGTGAAAGGGCTGTTCAACAAGTTGAGGGCTTGCAACGGGGTCGTGGATTGACGGCGCCGGGGCGTGCTTTGCCCGGCGTCCGGACAATCGAATGCGCCGAAGACGGATTCCGACTCCATGCGCACGCGATGGGCATAAATCATGCGCCTCAAACCATCATGGCCAAACGATTCGACGGGCGGGAACCCGTTGAGCCCGCCTCGAGATTTGAAGAGATTGAATCCGGGCCCGTGCATGGTGAGATTGAGTTCCTGGCTGGAGGCGAGCATGGCGTCTCGAATGAACTCGGCCTCCATCCGCCGGGCAGAAAACCGCCAAAGCAATCGATTGTCGGCGTCGCGGGCCAAGCCCTCACGGTGAATCGCGGAGGATTGCTGGAACGTGGCCGAGTGCGCGATGAGCCGGTTGAGGCGCTTGAGGGACCATCCGGAATCCATGAGCTCGCGGGCGAGCCAATCGAGCAATTCCGGATGCGTCGGTCGGCTCCCGTGCACTCCGAAGTCGTTGGGGGTATCGACGAACCCGATGCCAAACCAAGCCTGCCAGATTCGATTGACCCAGACTCGCGCCGTGAGCGGATGACGCGGATCCCGGATCCAGGCGGCGAGGGTTTTTCGGCGGTCGGGTTCGGGCGTGGCGAAGTTCAACGGGACACTTCCGAAGATTGCCGGAATGGCAGGCTCCACGGGTTCGCCGGGTTGCTCGGGATCTCCTCGAAGCAAGACCCGGGTTGCCTCGGGCTCCGCGAACCAGCCGGCAAACACCCTCTGCCGGGCGAAGAGGGCGTCGATGCGCGATTGCAGCCGGCGTTTTTCCTCCATCAACCGCGAAGCGGAGCGGGCCGCTTCCGGAGTGAGTTGGGAGAGGTGAATCCCCGACTCGGGGCCCGCCCCCGACGCATATTCCTTGCGGTCGGTGTGATCGGCCACCCGCCTCCAGCCTCCGTGAGGTTCCAGAATTTCAATCGCGTAGCGCGTGGGCACGCGATCAGGAACCACCCGGTCGCGATCCGTGCTCCAAACCACGCGATCGATGTTCACTTCACGCGGGAATTCGATTTCCACCCAGCCTTGTCCCGGCGTGCTGGAGATCCAATTCCGGGCGCTGCCGTAACTTCCGTCGATCAAATGCTCCGGCTTGTGGAGCGGTGAATCGAGATAAACGCCCGAAGCTTTGATGACGACGCCAGACTGGGAAGGCGCCGCGTTGAGGGGGTTGTCGCCGGAAGTGAAGACTTCGATTTCATCCAGAGCGGGTTCCAGACTGCTGCACGCGGAAATGGTGAAGCGCAGTTTCCGTGTGGACACCGCATGGAAACGGTCGGAGTTGCGGCGGGCGTTGGCGGGGGGGCGCAAGGGCAATCGTTCCAAAACGGTTTGCAACTGATCGGGCGATTCTCCGGCCGCGATCGCATACGCCACGGGAAATCGGTCTTTGAACACGCCGTCCCGGTCGCGGCTCCAGCGAATACGATCCACCACCTGACTTTCCGCGAACTCGAAAAGCACCCAGCCCTTGCCGGCTTCATCGGACATCCAACTGAAGCTGTTGCCATACCGCCCGTCATTGAGGAACGCCAGTTGGTGGGAATCCGACGTGCGGCTGCCCGAAGCGCGGGTTTTCGTGCCGAGCGAAGCGAGGGCCACATTCGACGACGTCGAACCTGCCGTGAAAATCTCAAATTCATCCACACAGGGCTCGATCAACCCGAGCGTCGGATGCGTGGCGGTATCAAAGACGCTGAATTTCACAAAGCGGGCGCGTTGGGCTGGAAACCGTGCTTCGTTCAGCTCCGGTTTGGCGGGCGGCACGGGATCGGAGTTCGGGCGGGCGGGCGGTTCATACCGGACCAGCGAGTCGTCCATGGCCGCGACCTTGAACTTGAGTTCCTCCGCCTCACGGGCGAGCGCCAGGGCGGACGGAGTACGACTGGCTCTTTCGCCGTAACGAACACCCGAGAGAATCGCTTGCAGCGAGTAATAATCCCGCGTTGGGATGGGATCGAATTTATGATGGTGACAGCGCGCGCAGCCAATGGTGAGACCCAGAAAACTTTGGCCGACATTGACGATCATTTCGCTGAGTTCGTCCTGCCGGGCGAGCCGCTTCGAGGCGTCGTCCTGGCCGATCTGCCCCGGCAACAACGCGGCGGCGGTGACGAGAAACCCTGTGGCGGCATCCTGCCCGCAACTGTCGCCCGCGAGTTGTTCCACCACAAAGCGGTCATAAGGAGTGTCGCGGTTGAACGCGTCGATGACATAATCCCGATAGGGCCAGGCGTTTTTCCGCTCCGTGTTGACCTCGAATCCGTCCGTGTCGGCGTAGCGCACCACATCAAGCCATAATTGAGCCCAGCGCTCCCCAAAGCGGGGAGAGGCCAGGAGTCGATCGACGGTAACGTCGTAGGCCCGGGGGTCCGTGGATTGGACGAAGGCTAGAACCTCCGAGGCGTGAGGGGGCAATCCAGTCAGTACCAGATGCAAGCGTCGAAGGAGCGTGGCGCGATCGGCGGGAGGAGACGATTGAAGTCCAGCGGCGCGGAGCCCTTCTTCAACGAACGCATCGATGGGGTTCTGCGATCTTGTCTTCGCGGCGGGCACCGGCGGTCGCGAGACAGATCGAAAGGCCCAGTGCTGAGCGGGGTCGGACAGACCGGGTTCCGCGGCGCGGGTGGAGGATGAGAATGGACCCAGGCCGAGCAGGAGGCTAAGGCACCCCACCACCCACTTTATCGCGGGCGATCTCCGGAGGTCCATCAATGTCAATTCTCCCGGAAGGTGGTCCGCTCCGACAACCAGACCACGTCCGAATTGTTCGGACAATTGACGATCCACTTGGACCAGGCGTCGTCGCTGTAAAGGATCCTGGGTTTGGTCCGCGGATCCACCCACTTGTGGATCTCCGCGTGGCCGTCGGCAAAGGAGAGCCCTCCCGCGCCATTGTGCGTGCTGGCGGGCATGTCCACGAGCCGGGTGGATCCGATCTCGCTGGGAGCCCGGTAGATTACGGCGAAATCGCCGTAGTTGATGCTGTCGGGATGTTCGTCGATGAGGACGAACGCTTTGGAGTGCCCCATGGGGTCGATATCGGAGATCTTTCTGAAAATGCGGAAGCGCGAGCCGGCGGCGTAGTGTGGTTTGCCGTGGGAACCGTTCAACCAGTCATCCGAGGAGTTCATGGCTTGACTCATGGAGAGGCTGCGGACGCGTGGAAAAATGCCGGATCGAGTGCGCACACGGCTGCGATCCGCCGGGCATCGGTAAACGCCCGCACTGCCTGCTGTGTAGGGGGCGAGTTTGGCGTGCCGTGGGTCTGTGAGGTAGAGAATGTTCGTGTTATCGGGGTTGGAAGCGTTGTGATTGATGAGGCCTTTGACCCAGCCTTCCGCAGTGGGGTTCAGGGCGTTAAAGACCAATTCACCGCGATGATCATCGGCGTAGAGGGTCCACCCCAACTGGAGCTGCTTCAGATTGCTCATGCAGAGGGTGCCGTGAGCCTTGGTTTTGGCTTTGGACAGGGCAGGGAGAAGCATGCCCGCCAGGATGGCAATGATGGCGATGACGACGAGCAATTCGATCAACGTGAAGCCGCGGGAATCGGCAGGCGCGGTTGCGGACGAGCCGGGTTGCACGGGGCGCCGGAAACGGGAGTTCATGTACTCGCTTTATAGGGGGAACCGGTTCAAACAACAAGCTCAAGCCCGGAAATTTCACGCTTGTACCGTGACTGGGAACTTCTGGGCCGACTGAGTGGGCTGAGCGGGACTATCGAGCTGAGTCGACGGGCTCCGGTGCGTCCGCAAGTTGTTGGTGACCGGGTTGCCGTGGTAACGCAGACAACCCTGTCTGCTGTGGCGCAGGCTGCCTAGCCTGCGGGGCGACGAATGGAACCAGGTGCGTGGAGAGCATGGAAGGGCCTCGTTCTTCACCCACCGGGCCGACTGGCAGTCGGCGATACGGCAGGCTAGGCAGCCTGCGCCACACTACAGACAACTTTGGAATGAACCGGACAGGTTCAAAATGGAATTCGTCGTTGCAATCCTCGCGGTTGGAGGGCAGTTTCCTGGGGCTTTGGTTCGGGGCGTAGCGTAGCCTGGCTAGCGCGCTTGTTTCGGGTACAAGAGGTCGTGAGTTCAAATCTCACCGCCCCGACCATTTGTAACTTCCTTATTCCTCCTGCTGACGAGAAAGCTCACCAGGTCTGAACACCGCCTAAAACGTTGAAACTCCGCGGAAATCAAAGACTCGCACGCTTAGAATGCCACGATGCAGGTTTGGGGCTCCAGCCGCACACTGCCTAACCACCAAAGGCCCTCGCGGAGCCACGAAGGCACGGAGATGGGGAAGCATGCTTGAACCGGTGACCGTGTGAGTGAAACGGGCTTCGCATCCTTTCTCTCCGTGTCTCTGTGCCTCCGCGAGAGCCATTCGACCTCTGGAACAAATCCGCTGAAACGGTTCAGGACTTCGCGATGATCTCGGCCATCGCGCTTCCGGTTTGCCGCGCCACCTCGACTTGGTTCACGCCTTGGTCGAATCGCTTGGCCGCCCGGAGACACCGGTCGTTTAAGCGCCTCTCTCCACACGCGCGGAAACCGGGCTTCTCCAAGGCGCGAGGCGCATTCCTCAAGCGGGAATCCACGGGCCACAACTCAGGACAGGATTTCGTGGAGCACGTCGCCGTGGACGTCGGTGAGGCGGCGGTCGATGCCGCCGTGGCGCACCGAGAGCTTTTGGTGATCCAGTCCGAGCAAGTGAAGGAGGGTCGCGTGGAAGTCGTGGGTTGTGGCCTTTCCTTCGACCGCCTTCCAGGACCACTCGTCGCTGCGGCCATGGGCGACGCCGGGTCGGATGCCCGCGCCGGCGAACCAGGAAACGAAAGTCCCGCCGTTATGATCGCGGCCCGTGCTCCCTTGGCTGAAAGGCATCCGGCCGAACTCGGTCGTCCAGATGAGCAGTGTATCCTCGAGCATGCCGCGGGCTTTCAGGTCGGCGAGGAGCGCGGCCGCCGGTTGATCCATGCTGCGCGCGGCAAAGCTCAACTCTTTGGGGATATCGGAATGGTTGTCCCAGTTGCCGGCGGCGCCGCCATGCCCGCTCCAAACTTGAACAAACCGCACGCCGCGCTCGGCCATGCGTCGCGCGAGGAGGCAGCGGCGCCCGAAGTCCGCCGTCTCCGGCTGCTCCAGGCCGTAAAGCCGCTTCGTGGCGTCGGATTCACGGCGGAGGTCGAGCAGCTCCGGCGCCGCCAACTGCAGCCGCGCGGCGAGTTCGTAGCTTTCGATGCGCGCCCGAAGCCGCGCGTCGCCCGGCCGACGGGCCGCGTGCTCCGCGTTCATTTCACGCAGCAGGACGAGACCGTCGGCCTGGCTCGCGGGCGTGACGTGGCGGGCGGATCCCGGCGGCGCCAGATGTTCGATGGGTTGCGGCGCGCCGGCGCGCACGACGGTTCCCTGATGATTCGCGGGGAGAAACCCTGCAGAGAACATGCTGCTGCCGTTGTAAGGAAGTCCGCGGACGTCGGGGAGAACGACGAAGGCGGGCACGTTGTCGGCCAGGCTTCCCAAGGCGTAGGAGATCCAGGCGCCCGCGCAGGGGAATCCCGGCAGCAGGAATCCGCTCATCTGCAAGTAGGCGGCGGGACCGTGGACATTGGACTTGGATTGCATGGCCATGAGGAAAGCCATGTCGTCCACGTGCCGCGCCAAATGCGGCAGCGCGCTGCTCACCCAGCGGCCGCATTGCCCGTGTTGAGTCCAGGTGTAGGGGCTGCGCATGATGGCGCCCGGAGTGCTGATGCTGGCTTCGACCCGCTGCCCCCCGCCCGGATCGAATGTTTCTCCGTGGCGCGCGATGAGCAGCGGTTTGTAATCGAATAGATCGCACTGGCTGGCGCCGCCATTCATGAAGAGCTGAATGACGCGCCTCGCTTTCGGGAGCGCGGGCGGCGGGGCCGCGGATGCCTCGCGGCCGAGCAACTTAATAGGAATTTGCTTTTCACGGCTGGACTCGAACCCTGAACTTTCCGGGTCTCTGCCGCAAGAAAAACGCCCTTTTGAGGCGATCCTTGGAGGCTTCCCGGCTGAGACGGTCTCGGAGGCCGCCCAAGGCGGGAATCCTGTCTCGCGAAGTCGCAGAAAAAGGTGGTGGAAACCGGAATTCTAACCTCACCCGGACAGAGGGGGTCCTCAAGCTGTCCGCAGCGTTTCGCGAAACCTGATGCGGACAGCCCGTCTTAACCCTCCTCTAAAGGCCTTGATCCCACCGCTGGCTCCTGGGCGGCTGGAGGATCCGGGGCCGCGCGGCGCTCCCCTCCGGGGTCGGCGGTTGCGCCCGAGCTCGTTGTCCCCGCGTCTTGTTCGAATATCCTCCTTCGCCAAGGCTACGGCGAGGCAGTCCAGCTTGGGTAAGGGCAGGAACGTGCCGCCTGCCTAGGCGTGGCCGCGCGCAGACCGGTCAGGCAGGAACACACCCTCGCTCACCAGCGCGTGAATGTGCGGGTGAAAATGATTAAGGCCTCCGAAGGTCTGGATCGCCTCGACCATGCTGGGCACGCCATCGGGCCGGCCGCTCGCCGCTTTATAAACCGTGCGGACGATCTGTCAGGCGTCCAGACAGAGGGCGTCCAAGAGCGAACGTTCGTAACGGAAGCAGAGCCTCAATCGCTTGGGAATCGTGAACACGGACTGCCGGTGGGCCACTTCGGCACAAGCGTGTTCGGCGACACAGCGCGAGTTTTCCGCACGCGTTGCGCCCATGAACAGACCGGGGTCATGGGCAGAATGGCTCCTACGCCGACGAGATCTCAACTCGTCCGGCCCACTGGGCGTGAGCGGGAACGGCCGCCTTACCCGCGGGCGCCTCCTCAAACCCCGTCGAGTTTGCCCGTGCTGTCTGCGAAGGACCCGGTTTCGAGGCCGAGGCGTTGGAGCATGGAGACGAAGAGATTGGAAAGCGGGAGATCCTGATGCGTGGCCTGTTCCGTCCACGGCTCGGGGTCGCCGGGCTTCCATCCGCCGGCCTG
>VHDF01000060.1 GCA_016871495.1 Verrucomicrobiota bacterium
GGATGCAAAACATCATGCTCCGGCGGCGCGCCGGGACGGACGCGCCCTACCTGCATCACCGGCAACATCGGGATGCACCGGTCGGAACCCGGTGCATCCAGAGTTTGTCGGTGACCGGGTTGTCTTGGTCACGCATACAGCCCTGTCTGCTGTGGCGCAGGCGGCCCAGCCTGCGGGGCGACGAAGGGAACCCGGAGCGTGGAGCGCATCGAAGGGCCTCGTTCTTCACCCGCCGGGCCGCCGGGCCGTCGGCGATACGGCTGGCTTCGGGAGGCACGGGTTGGAACCCGGCGCATCCGCAAAATGTGGCTCGGAGCACGGCGTTGACGTCGCCTCAGGGTATGTCAGCAAACGGCAGGGCAAGTTTAAGCGGCAGATGTGTTGCCGGGGCGAAGGCTTTCACCCTGGGCGGGCCATGGAGCGGGAGGAGGTCGCCGCGGGTGGATTTGCGTGTGGGGAACCACCGGAACGGCGCTCGTGCAGAGCTCTGGGAGGGATGCGTGAAAAAGACTCGTTGACCCTCACGTTGGGTGAGGCTCCAAGTTGAGGGGCGTCGCGGGGATCATGCCGATGCTCGCGGAAACATGACGATGGGATGCACGGTCAAGAACCTGGCTGCCATGTCGGGCGTGAGCGTTCGCACACTCCACTACTACGATGAAGTGGGGCTGCTGAAACCCGCCTGCCGCGGCGCCAATAATTATCGATTCTACGAGGAGTCACAGCAGCTCACCCTCCAGCAAATACTCTTTTTCCGGGAGCTGGGGTTTGAGCTGAAGGCCATTCAACGCATCCTCGGACGAAGCGATTTCGACCGGATGCAGGCGCTCGCGTCCCACCGCGAGGTCTTGCGGCGGAAGATCGAGCGCACACGCCGGTTGATGGGCACCATCGACCGGACGATCAAACATTTGAAAGGAACGAAAAAGATGAAGAGCGAGGCGCTATTCGCGGGTTTCGACCCCAAGCAACAAGCCAAACATGAACAGTATCTTGTCGATCGCTATGGCAAAGAGATGAAGACGAGCATCACCGAGTCGAAACGAAGGGTGAAGCATTGGACGAAGGCGGATTGGGAGAAATCCGGCGCCGCTTTCGCGGCCATCTGCGCGGAGCTAGTCGCGTTGATGAAGCGCGGAACACCGGCGGGATCACGCGACGTCCAGCGGGTCATCCGCCGTCATTTCGAGTGGATGTGCCAGTTCTGGACCCCCGCGCGGGAGTCCTACGCCGGCCACAGCGAACTCATCGTTGATTCGGAGCTCCGCAAAGCCTACGAAGCCCATGACCCGCGTCTTCCCGAGTTTGCCGCCGCAGCCATCAAAGTCTTCGCGGAAGAACTGCCCGACTAGCCCGAAATCTCATGCTTGTTTCGCGACAGGGAATTTCCGGGCCAGGGCAACCGCTCCCTGGTTGCACGAACACGGATCCTTGAGGCGTGGTCCGAGGAAGAACTTCTTCCAACAGGGTGTGGAATAGGAATGGCATCCGTTTGTTGAATGTGGGGTGCGGTTCGATCCAACCCGCACTGCTGAAACTCGATGGGGGACGTTTCCCAACCGAGTCGAGTGGGAAACATGCGGGTTAGGTGCTCCACATGTCTGTCCCTCAGTAATTCCTCCACACGCCTCAGTTTGAATGCGGTCCGCTCTCCTCGGAACTCGGCGCCCGGATTGTCGTGAAGATTGAATCGCTCAACCCTGTTCGTTCGTTCAAGGGGCGTGGCGCTGAGGTCCTGATGGCCAAGCATTCCCCGGGCGACCGGATCCTGTGCGCCAGCGCGGGCAACTTCGGCCTGGCCATGGCGTATTCCGCCCATCATCGCGGAGTCCGGGTCACCTTGTATGCCGCCCGAAATGCCAATCCCTTGAAACTCGAGCGCATGAGGGATTGGGGCGCCGAGGTTCGATTATTTGGTGAGGATTTTGACGCGGCGCGCGCCGAATCCCGCCGTGCCGCGCGCGAGGAATCCGGAAGACTCGTGGTGGACAGTTTGGATCTCGAGACCGTCGAAGGCGCGGGTACCATCGGACTGGAGTTGCTGCGGTTGCGTGAACCTCTGGACGTTCTGCTGGTTGCCTTGGGCAACGGCGCGCTCCTCAACGGGGTTGCCTGCGCGATGAAGTCCCACTCCTCCGCCACGAAAATCATTGCCGTCGGCGCCGAAGGCGCCAGCGCCATGGTTGATTCTTGGCGAACAGGAAGGATCGTGGAGCGATCGAGAGTTTCCACCATTGCCGATGGCATCGCCGTTCGATCCCCCATTCCGGAAGCGTTGGATGACATGAGAGGCATGGTGGACGGAGCGATCCTGGTGAGCGACGCGCAGATCATCCGTGGCATGCAGCTATTGCACCGCCACGTTGGAATCGTGCCGGAACCCATCACGGCTCTCGCAAGCCATACAGGTTCTGCTCCCCGCGCAGGAAAATGTCGCGACCGGCGATGGCCGCCGTGGCGCTGAACGAATCGTCCAGCCGGTTCACCGCCAAGATGCGTCCGGAATCCCCGGCGCTCACCACCACTGTCGTCCCGTCGCGTCCGGTCACATAAACACGCCCGGCCGCCGACACCGGCGATGCGAAGATAAAATCACGGATGCCCTCCAGTCGCAGCGGTTCCCCGCGGAATCTGCCCGTCGCGGGATCGAGGCGCACCAGCACATTCTGATTGTGCCTGAGGAAATACAACGTGTCTTCAACCAGGACCGGTGAGGAAACGTAGGGCGTCAACCGATTCAGGCGCCAGGCCACATGGTCCGTGTTCGAAAGGTCCCCCTTCGCGCCCTCCAGCCGGATGGCCAGCATCGCTTGTTGATAGTAGCTGTTGCCCGACACCAGCAGGTTTCCGTACTGAATCGGTGACGAAACCACGTTGTCGGTCAACCCGGCACATTCCCACAGCAACTTGCCCGTCTCCACATCATAACTGCGAATCCGTTTCGTGGCGCTCACCACCACCTGACGGGTTCCGTTCGAGTTGACGATCAGGGGCGTGGACCACGATGTCTTCTCCTCGCGCGGGGTTTTCCAAAGCATTTCGCCTGTGCGCTTGTTGAACGCGTAAATCGCGGAGGCGCCGTCATGATCCCAATTCAAGATCAGCGTGTTCTCGTGCAAGACCGGCGAACTGCCCTCTCCGTGAGAGTGATGGGTTGCCATGCGTCCGAGATCCTTCTGCCAACGGATTTCCCCCTCGAGGCTCAAGGCGTAAAGCCCGCGCGATCCGAAACAGGCGTAGATCAGGGCGCCGTCCGTGACCGGTGAATTCGAGACCGGGCTGCCCGTGACGTGCCCGCCCTCATGGGGGAAGACTTCCCGGACAACCCGTTTCCACTTCAGTTCACCCTTTTCACGTCCGTAGCAGAGGACCATGTAAGCGTGCCGATGGGTCACAGGAATGCTGTCATGAACGCCCGGCGCATTGTCATGAACGGGTGGCTGGGGTTCACCCACAGGCGAGGCCGCCAACACCACGACGCGGTCGGCGAGAGCGATGGGAGAAGCGTGTCCGGCCCCGGGAAGCGCAACTTTCCACCGCACATTCCGGGTCTCACTCCATTCCAAAGGCGGACGTCCAAAGGGGCTGGCGCCATTGGAGCGGGGTCCCCGCCATTGCGGCCACCAATCGTCAAGGGCGGCGCTCGGCGGGGCGGAGGCGTGCAGGGACAGGCTCAGCGCGACTGCCATCGATCCAACGAGAAAAGTGCTTCGCATAAGTTGTGGCCGGAGGCCGCCGGAGCTTCGGGAAACCGGCGAGGCATGCTGGTGGGACGAACGCCTTCGCGCAAGCGCGCTGGTGCATCCGCAAGTCGCCAGCCGGACCGGCGTTTACGCCGCATGAACCTCTGCCTGCCTCCTGGCGAATACTTGCGATCGGGAGATGCATGACTGATCGACGCACCAACCACGCCCCGGCGCTGCGGAGGCCATCACCCACAACTTGTGGAAACACCGCCAGCGCGCACCGATCCACTGCGGCATCGACAATTTCGACGGTCGATCCTCACCATGAGGCATGCAGAGGACGCGACGACTCTGTCTACTTGGGGGCGGCATGGGCTTGGCCCTTGCGCTCTGGTTCGCCGCCACACCAAGCCCCGTCGGCGTGAACGGTGCAAAGCCGGTCGGGGAGTGGCTCCCGGATTTAATCGAGTTAGATCCGGACCGCCGCGCGCGGGCGGAAGCCGAAGTCGAGCGGCGCGGCGCGGCGCTGGTGCCCGTGTTACGCCGCATGTTGAGTGAACACCGCCGCTGGTGGAATAAGACGGCCCCACGCATTCGATCCTCATTGCCTCGTTCCTGGCAGCGTTGGGAAGGTTGGAGCGATGATGGACATCGTCCCGTCCTGGCCGCCCTGGCGGCGGTGCGGGTGCTGGGTCCAAGGGCTTCCGACGCAACTCAGGAAGTGCGAGGTTTGTTGTTGAGTCTGGAGTCCGATTGGGCGACGGCCGCCGTGGATGCGCTGGCCGCGATGAAGAAGTCTTGGACCGAAGTGGAGGCTGATTTCATTTCGACTTTGGAGCGTTCGCCCCTCGCGGAGGTGCGAGCCCGCTGCGCGGAAACCATGGCCACGGCCTACGCCGGGGAATGCCGAAGCGCGCTGCCTGCCTTGACCCGCGCCCTCCGGGATCCTTACGCCAATGTGCGCGTTTCCGCCGCCAACGCCATCGGCAAGTTGAGACGAAACGGGACGGCGGCAGGCGACGCTCTGGCGATGGGTCTCCACGATGCATCGGCGGGGGTGCGGATCGCGTGCCTCCTCGCGCTGCGCCGCACCGAAGGAGTGCAACCGGGGATGGTGCCGCGCTTGATCGAGCTGCTCCGGGATTCAGACTCGGATGTGCGATTGCACGCGTCCAAAGCGCTGGAGTCCGCCGGTCCCGCCGCCGCACCGGCCGTTCCCGAGTTGATGCGGTTGCTGCGGGACGAGCACATCCCGGTGCAGATTTGCGCGATCGAAGCCTTGGGTGGCATCGGGCCCGCGGCGCAAGTTGCCACCGCCGCCCTCCGAGAGGCCCGCAACAACAATGCATCCGGCGTGGGGCGCCAAGTATTGGATGCATTGGGGCGGATCGAGCCTTGAAGCGGCGCGATCCGTGCAGCCTGCGCTACAGCAGACAGGGCTGTCTGCGTTACCCCGACAACCCGGTCACCGACAAACTGTGGATGCACCCCAGCGCGATTCGAACTGGACCTTGGCCTTGCCATGGCGGAACTGGCCGCTATAGTGCCCGCCCTTTGTCTTGGAACATTGGCTTATGAATCGAAATCCGCATGTGGCAGTGGTGGGCGCGACCGGCGCGGTTGGCGTCGAAATGATTCAAACGCTCGAGAAGCGGCAATTCCCCGTCTCGAAGCTGACCTTGCTGGCGTCGAAACGTTCGGCGGGCAAGAAGCTGCCGTTTCGCGGGCAGGACGTGACCCTTCAGGAGTTAACTCCGAACTCCTTCGCGGGCATCGACATGGCCTTGTTCAGCGCGGGTGGGAGCATTTCGAAGGAATTCGCTCCCCTGGCGGCGAAGGCGGGCTGCGTGGTCATTGATAATTCGAGCGCCTTTCGGATGGACGACGCGGTTCCGCTGGTGGTGCCCGAGGTGAACGCCGGAGATGTGCGAACGCACCGGGGCATCCTTGCCAATCCCAATTGCACCACCGCCATCACCTTGATGGCGTTGTATCCCCTGCATCGCGCCTTCGGGGTGACTCGCATTTTCGCCTCGAGCTACCAGGCGGTCTCGGGCACCGGAGCGATGGCCATCGAGGAATTGAAGCGCCAAGTGAGCCAGGTGGTATCGGGCCAGCCCGTCACCAAGGAAGTCTATCCCCACCCCATCGCGTTCAACGTCCTTCCGCATGTCGATAGCTTCCTCGATTCCGGCTACACCAAGGAGGAAATGAAGCTGGAGAATGAAGGACGCAAGATCATGCACCATCCGGCTTTCCGCGCCAGCGTGACCTGCGTGCGCGTGCCGGTCTATCGCGCGCATTCCGTGGCCGTGAGCGCGGAATTCGAAAAGCCTGTCTCCGTCGAAGCCGCGCGCGCGGTACTCAAACAAGCGCCCGGGCTCGACGTGGTGGATGATCCGGGCAAAAAGGAATATCCGATGCCGTTGTTCGCCGCCGGGCGTGATCATTGCCAGGTGGGCCGGTTGCGCCGCGATTGCGCGCTCGACAACGGGCTCTGCTTCTGGGTTTCCGGCGATCAACTGCTCAAAGGCGCCGCCCTGAATGCAGTGCAAATCGCGGAAGAACTGTTGAAGCCCTGAAGCGGGGGCCGCCCCAGTCCGGGCTTGCTGACGCCTCCCGCACCCGAAGGTCATGAGTTAAAGAAACGCAGAGGACCTTCCAAAAACTATGAATGTCCGCGTTCGTTTCGCGCCCAGTCCCACAGGCTATCTTCACATCGGTGGAGCGCGCACCGCGCTGTTCAACTGGCTCTACGCGCGCCACACCGGAGGAGTCTTTATTCTGCGCATCGAGGATACCGACACCGCCCGCAACTCCCAGGAAGCGGTCCATGTCATCCTCGAAGGATTGCAATGGCTCGGACTGGATTGGGACGAGGGTCCGGCGACACCGTCGGCGGCGGGTCCGAGCCGAGGTGATCGCGGACCCTACTTTCAATCCCAGCGAGGCGACCTCTACCGGCGCAAAGTCGAGCAGTTGCTCCAGTCCGGCCATGCTTACGAGAAAGACGGAGCGGTTTTCTTTCGCATGCGGCGGGAGCCCGTGCTCATTCGCGACTTGATCGTCGGCGATGTGCGCCGCGAACTCACCGACCGGGAAGCCGTCGATCCCGACTTCGTCATTCTGCGTTCCGACGGCCAGCCCGTGTTCCACTTCGTCAACGTGGTGGACGATCTGGAGATGGGCGTCACTCATGTCCTTCGTGGAGAGGACCATCTCTCGAACACCGCCAAGCACCTCGTCTTGTTTGAAGCGCTCGGTGCCGCCGCCCCGCACTACGCCCACATCCCTCTCATTTTGAACGGGGACGGGAGCAAGATGAGCAAGCGTGATCACGGCGCGTCCCTCGCCACCTACGTCACGGAGGGATTCGTGCCAGAGGCGGTGGTCAATTATCTTTGCCTTTTGGGATGGTCCCCGAAGAACGACCGCGAAATCATGAGTTTGAGCGAGATCGTGGAGCGGTTCGACCTGCCCCAGATCCTTCGCCACAACGCCTGCTTCGACTGGGTCAAGCTGCAATGGATGAACGGGGAATACCTGCGGAAAGTCGCGTTTCCTGAATTTCAAAAAGGCTGCCTGCGCGCCTTCGAACAAGCGGGATTGGATCTGGCGAGTTTCCCGGCCGGCTACGTGGAGGCGGCGTTGAAAACCTGCGTCGGCAAGCTCAAAACTTACCGCGATGCGGTGTCCTACGCCCGATTCTACTTCGATTCCGAAGTCCACTTCGTCGAAGAAGCAAAGGCCAGGGAACTCACCCCCGCGAATGGTTCCAAGCTCGAGCGGTTGCGCTCCGTCTTCGCGACGCTTGATCCCTTCGACGCAGCCGAAGCGGAAAAGGGTATGAAGGCCCTGGCCGCGGAGCTGGGAGGAAAGGTCGGCATGCTGGTTCATCCGATGCGCGTGGCTTGCACCGGTGCCGCGTCCGGCCCCAGCCTTTATCATTTGATTGAAGTGCTCGGACGCGAACGCGTCCTGCACCGGCTGGATCGAGCCCTCGCCCTCGCCCTTGCCGCGAATCAATAAAAAAGCCCGAGGCCATGGCCTCGAGCTTGAAGATCGTTCGGCTGGCTGGACTTACTTGTCCGCTTTGGGCTTTTCCACTTCGCGCTTGGCTTCCCAATCGCGCGTCTGCGCTTCGCCGTTGCGGTCGAACTCGCTCTTGCCTTTGATCGAGTCGCCGCTGATTTTGCCGAGGTATTTGATGGTGAATTTGTTGCCATTGAATTCCCGCACCACCTTGAAGGAAATCTCGTCTCCCTTGAGGGACGCGTCTTCGATGGGACTGTCTTGCTGCCGTCCCGAGATCGTCCCGACCAACTTATCTCCTTCCATCTTGAGCTTGAGGGTGGATTCGCGGGTTTGACCGTTTTGGCCCGTCATGGACCATTTCCAAGTTCCGACGGGATTGGGCTTTTTGTCATCGCCGGCGAGGGCGGTGAGACTGGCGGCGAGCAGGGCGCACGCCGACCAGCGGACGATGTTTTGCAGGAGGGATTTCATGAATTGCAAGGGTGAGGTTCGATTTCAACCCGGTTTCCGCTTCATGCGGGTTGCCTGGTTGAAGACAACATTGAAGACCTGCTACCCGGAGGGAGGTTACAACCTTAACACGGCAGTTGTAGTGGTGAAGTTTTGCAAAAGCCTGGATGACAAGGACATGACGAAGAACCGAACGAGATACCTCGAGATCTCGGTCCCAGATAACCCGAGATCTCGGTCCCCAAGGAACCTCTCGAAATCTCTGTCCCCAAGAAACCTCTCAACCCGCGCGCCAGCGGGCCAAAGCAGCGTCCCGCCTCCCCAAGGTTTCATCCTTCTGGCGGCGATGCCCCGATTTCGACTAAGTTTGGCTCGACCCGGCTGGCGCGGGCGTGGCGGGCTTGGCTCCAAACCAACGCCGCCAGCTCAGCACGCTGGAGAGGTCGTCGAGATAAGAATAGACGACGGGGGTGACGATCAGGGTGAGGAGCAGGCAAAGCGATTGGCCGCCGATCACGACCACCGCCACCGCACGGCGTTCCTCGGCGCCCGGTCCTGCTCCGAAGGCCAGCGGCAGCATGCCGGCCACCAGGGTGAACGTCGTCATGAGAATGGGCCTGAGCCGGTCCCGGTTGGCTTGCAAGATGGCGTCGTGACGGGCCATGCCGCGTTCCCGCAATTGGTTCATGTGATCGATCTGGAGAATGGCGTTTTTCTTCACGACCCCGAACAGCACCAGCAAACCCAAGGCGGAGTACAGATTCAGCGTGTTGCCGGATCCCCAGAGGGAAAGAAGCGCAAAGGGCAGGGATAAAGGCAGCGACAACAGGATCGTAAAGGGATGCACGAAGCTTTCGAACTGCGACGCAAGGATCATGTACATGAAGATGACCGAGAGCAGAAATGCCCAAAGAAACTCCTTGAACGTGGCTTCCAGCTCGCGTCCGCGACCGGAAATCTTGATGGAATAACCCGCCGGCAAGTTCATGGATTTCAATTCCTCCTGGATGGCGGCCAGACGGTCGCCCAGCGCAAATCCCGGGGCGATGCCGGAACGCAAACTCACGGCGCGCTGGCGATCCAGCCGGTCGATGCGCGAAGCGGTCTGGCCGGAAAGGACCTGGACGACATTGTCGAGCCGAACGAGTCCGCCTTCGCGGCGGGGCACATACAACTTGGGAATGTCGGAGGCTTCGTTTCGATCCCGGTCGATGAGCCGCAACTGGACGTCGTAGTCGTCGTTGACAGCGGGATCGCGGAAGCGGGATACGCGCGGATCGCCGCCAACCATGATGCGAAGCGCGGCGGCGATGTCCTGGGTGTCCACCCCGAGGGCGGCGGCGCGTTCACGATCGATCTCGACCCGGAGTTCCGGTTTGTCCAGGCGCAAGGAGGTGTCGGCATCGACGAGTCCAAGCTTGGCGGATTGATCGCGGAGGCGTTCGGCGTAACCGAGCAGTGCATTAAGATCGGGGCCGAGCAGGGAGATATCGAGTTCGTAGGCCGGGCCCCCGACGCTGATGGAGGAGGAAGGGGCGCGCACCGCGACGCGAACCTCGCTGATGGAGCGAAGGCGCTGGCGGATTTGCTGCATGATCTCGCGCTGGCTGATGTTGTTTTGCCAGGCCTTCCAGGGTTGGAGGCTCAGAAGCCGGTCCAGGGAAAACACCCGTTCCCGGTGCGGGGCCAGCCGGACGTAGATGCGGCCTTGGTTGACGGTGGAAGTGGGGCCGCCCGCGCCCACACCGGCGAGCATGACGCGAATGGTGGGGATTTGGCGCAATTCCGCCTCGGCTCGCTGGAGCAGTTCGTCCATGGAGTACAGGCCCGTTCCTTCCTTGGCGGTCAGGCTGACGTCGAACTCGCCTTCGTCGGTATTGCCCGGGGTGAACTCTTGCTTCACCGTGTTGTAGAGCGGCAACGCGGAGGCCATGACGAGGATCGAGAACAAGGTCACTCCGAGGCGATGGCGCAACGACCACGCGAGCAAGGCGTGGTACGCCCGGTCCACCCAGCGGTAGAGACCGCCGCGCGAGTCGGCATCGGACGTAACCGCCCGGGTTCTGCCCACGCTGAAAAGGCGGGCGCTCATCATGGGAGTGAGCGTGAAAGAAACGAGCAGGCTGACCAGAACGGCGACCGCGGACGTGAGGCCAAACTGGTAGAGGAATCGGCCGGCAAAGCTGGACATGAAGGAGACCGGCACGAAGATCACGACCAGGCTGAGGGTGGTGGCGAGCACCGCCAGTCCGATTTCCTCCGTGGCGGCGCGGGCGGCCTCGAAGGGGGTGACGCCCTTCTCCTCGACAAAACGAAAAATGTTTTCGAGCACGACGATGGCGTCGTCGATCACGATGCCCACCATGAGCACGAGGGCGAGCATGGTGACGCTGTTGAGCGTGAAATCCAGAGCCCACATCATGCCGAAGGTTGAGAGGACCGAGGCCGGAATCGCCACCGCCGCGATCAGGGTGGCGCGCCAACTGCGCATGAAAGCGAACACGACCAGGCTGGCGAGCAGACTTCCCAAAACCAGGTGCAACTGGATCTCGCCGAGGGCTTCGCGGATGTAACGTGATTGGTCTCGAATGACCTCCAACTTGACGTCGGAGGGCAACTGCTCGCGCAATCGTTCCAGTTTGGTCTTGAGACCGTCGATGACGGCCACGGTATTGGCCCCGGTTTGCTTGCGGATTTCAAGACTGACGGCTGGAACGCCGTTGAGCCGGGCGAAGGAGCGGGCTTCCTTGGTGCCGTCCTCGGCGTACCCGATATCACGAACGCGCACCGGCGCACCCTCGACATGCGCGATCACCAAGTCGTTGAAGAGCGCTGGATCCGTGATCCGGCCCATGGTGCGGATCGTTTGTTCGCGAAAGGCTCCGGTCACGTTGCCGCCGGGAACGTTGGAATTCTGCCGCGCGATGGCCTCGCGCACCGTCGTGATGGGAAGCTGATAAGCCGCGAGTCGGTCGGCATCGACGCAAACATTAATCGCGCGTTGCAGTCCACCCATGATTTCCACCTCGCCCACGCCTTCCGACCGTTCCAACTGGACCTTGACCGTTTTGTCGGCCAGTTCGGTAAGTTCGCGGATGGGCCGGTCGCCGGACAGGGCGATGGACAGGATCGGCGCGGAATCGACGTCGAACTTGGAAATCATGGGCGGGTCCATGTCCGGCGGCAGTTCGGGCAGGGTGGCGGAGACGCGCCCGCGCACGTCCTCGAGCGCCGAGTTCGGGTCGCGATTGAGATTGAAACGAAGGATGATGAAGCAGCGGCCAACCCCGGCGATGGAGCGCATTTCCTCGATGCCCTCCACCGTGTTGATGGTTTCCTCGAGACGCTGGACCACCAGCGATTCCATCTCGAACGGCGACGCGCCGCGGAGCGTGGCGGAAACGAAGACCGTGGGGATGTCCACGGTCGGAGACCGGTCCACATTCAGCTTCCGGTAGCTGGCGGAGCCCACGACCACGAGAGCCATGATCAGCATGCAGGCGAAGACCGGGCGCCGGATGCTGATTTCCGCGAGCTTTTGCATGAGGGGCGCTGGCGCTACTCGACGGCGACGGCGGGAAGCCCGGTTTTTAATCCGGCTCCTTCAACCGCGACGGCTTCGCCTTCCTTCAACCCGGAAAGGACCTCGATCCACTGCGAAGTTTTCTGGCCGGTGGTGATGAAACGTTCGGCGATTTTCTGGCCGGCAACGGCATAGACTCGTTCGATGCCCGCGAACGTGGCGACCGAGGCGGCGGGGACCACGAGGGCGCGTTCGGCGTTGGGGAGAACAATTTCGCCCCGGGCGAAAGAGCCCGGACGAAGATTGCCCGGGTTCGGCACGTCGGCCTCGGCGACGAGCATGCGGTTGGCCGCGCCGATGCTGGGGCTGAGCCGGGTGATGAGGCCGGAGTAAGGGCGAGGGTCGCCGTCCACAGTCAGGCGCACGGTCTGGCCGACGCGAACCCGGTCGGCATTGCGCTCCGAGATTTCCGTACGAAAGCGCAGGGGTTCGGTGCGCACCAGGGTGACGACGGGGGCCCCGGCCGCGAGGAATTCGCCGAGATGGGCGCGGCGTTCCTGAACCGCGCCGTCAAAGGGAGCGTGGATTTTGGTGTCGACGAGTTGCTGACGCGCGATCTCGTACTCGACACGGCGCTGAGCCAGCAGTGCCTGTCGAAGCCGGACTTCCTCGACCGCGTCCACGTGCTGGTTTTGGGCCACTTCGAAATGGGCCTCGGCGGAGTCGACCTCCGATTTCGAAATGATGCCTTGTTTGGACAACTCATCGACTCGCCGCTTGTTCTGGATCGCCTCCTCGAGTTTCGCTCGCGCTTGTTTGACGGTGCTGGTTTGGTCCGGAACCACGGAATCGTCGGTTCCCTCGAGGGGGAGTCCGAGCCGGGCGCGGGCTTGGGACAGTGTGGCGGCGGCCTGGCGCAGTTTGAGCTCGAAATCGAGAGGTTCGACCTCGGCCAGCAGATCGCCGGTCTTGACGGTGCTGCCGAGGTCCACATGGACCCTGAGGATGCGTCCGGGCACTTTCATGCTGAGGGTGGCTTGATCCTGGGCGACCAGGGAACCCACCACGCTGATGGAACGTTCGATGGGGATGATTTTGGCGCGCTGGACCTTCACCGAACGTGGGGGGGCTGTGTCGCCGCTCTTGTCGCGATGGCCCGCCGGGTCGTTCGTTCCGCGGTGGCAGGCAGCAAGCCAGGCGCAGGCGCACGCCGCCACGATGCCCTGGACACAGGCGTGAAGTCGCCGGATCGGTCGAGGATCGCGCATCATGGAATTAGTGCGGGCGGATCATGGGTTCAGGAGGGGGGATTCTGCCTGTTGGGTCAAGATGGAGACAACCCGAAATCCGCCGCAAGTTTTGTCGGCGGTGTTTCCACAAGCTGTCGGGGCTCGCCGTTCACGGCGCTTCCGCGCGCGCCAATCGGCTGCCGCGATCTCCTCCCGTTCCATGGCCCGCCATGGGTGGATGCTTTCGCTCTGGCAGCACCCTTGCCCCTTGAACCGGCCATGCCCCTTTGAAGACATACCTTGAGGCGGCGTGAACGCCGCGCTCCGGCGCTGCCATGCGCATCGCCAACAACCTGTGGATGCACGGTTTTGTCGGTCCAAGCCCGGGCATCCCGAAATGGTCTGTCGTGTGGCGCAGGCTGCCCAGCCTGCCGTATCGCCGACTGCCAGTCGGCCCGGCGGGTGAGGAACGAGGCCCATCCATGCTCTCCACGCGCCGGGTTCCCTTCGTCGCCCTGCAGGCTGGGCAGCCTGCGCTACAGCAGACATGGCTGTCTGCGTTACCGCGACAACCCGATCACCGACAACCTCTGGATGCACCCGGTTTTGTCGGTCCAAGCTGGGGCATTCCTCTCGCGCTTGCTTTGGAATGGGTGGGCCTTCTAGCTTGGGAGCCGCGGTGCGGACGGGCCTTACCTCCGCGACGCGAGTGATCCATGCCCAATCCATCATTCATCCGGAAATTGAAATTCAACGCCGAAGGCTTGATTCCCGCCATCGTCCAGGATCACGCGAACGGCCGAGTGCTCATGATGGCCTGGATGAATGAGGCGTCGATCCTGAGGATGCTGGAGACTGGAAAGACGGTTTTTTGGAGCCGTTCGAGAGGCAAGTTTTGGTTGAAAGGCGAGACCAGCGGGCATTTTCAAATCGTGAAGGACATCTCCTTCGACTGCGATGGGGACACGCTGTTGATTCAGGTCGAACAAGCCGGGGCGGCGTGTCACGAAGGCTATCGCTCGTGCTTTTTCCGCTCTGTGGGCAGCGCGGGCGGGGCGGAATCCGTGACCGAACCGAAGGTGGCCTTTGAGTAAGCCGTGACTGATGGATTCGTGGCGTTTGGGAGCCAGGCTTACATGCTGTGGCTGGGTTTGCTGACTTTGGGGCGGGGGCTCGACCTTTTCAGCACCTGGCTGGCCACGCCGAACCTGGAACTGGAGGCGAATCCCATCGCGCGCCGTTTGGGCTGGCGGGGCGGTTTGATCGTGAATCTCCTCCTGGTGTCCGCCCTGGCCGCATGGCCCTTTTCAGCGTTGATGGTGTCCACCACCAGCCTGCTGGTCGCGGCGCGTAATTTTCAATCGGCCTGGTTGATGCGGACCATGGGCGAGCATGCCTACATGATCTGGATGTCCGATCAGGTGGCACGAACGCCCCCGGGGCGTTTTTTTTTCTGTCTTGCGGTGCAGACACTGACTTATGCCGGATTGGGTCTGGGGCTGGCGGTGGGGGCTTGGGATGAGCTGATTCCGGTTGGCATTGGCTGCGGGATGGCGGCGTATGGCATCGCTCTTTTTGTTTATTCGGGGCTTTCCGTCTGGCGCGTTTGGCGTCGAAGGGTGTAAGACCTTCGAAGTGGCCGGACGCATCGGTCCATCCGTCCGGTCCGAATTATGTACGCGCCTTCGTTGAATGAATTTGTCGCGCTCGCGCAGACTGGAAATTTGATTCCGGTCTCGCGCCGCATTTTGGCGGATTTGGAGACTCCGTTGTCCGCTTACCGCAAGATTCGCGGGACGGGCGAGTCGTTCTTGTTCGAATCGGTGGAGGGGGGGGAGCACTTGGGGCGATATTCCTTCGCCGGATGCAACCCGCGCGCGGTCATCAAGCAATCCGGCAACCGCATCGAGGTCATCCAGCAGGGCAAGGTCACCGAGAAGTTCGCCATCCCGCGCGAGCCGAGGGACGATTGCGCTCAATGTGTCCGAGACGGCCTGGAAGTGGTGCAACGCGTGCTGGGGAATTTTCACCCTGTCGCGGTGCCTGGACTGCCGCGCTTCACGGGGGGAGCGGTGGGGTTCATCGGATACGAGTTCATCCATGACGTGGAGCCCACGGTGCCGAGGCCTGCGCGCGA
The DNA here is from genome assembly GCA_016871495.1 of Verrucomicrobiota bacterium. Classification (NCBI taxonomy): domain Bacteria; kingdom Pseudomonadati; phylum Verrucomicrobiota; species Verrucomicrobiota bacterium. The sequence goes on from VHDF01000060.1 coordinate 15,061, forward strand.
CGAGGTGCAAACGCCGACGATGTACTTCATCATCGCGGACGAGCTGCTGGTGTTCGACCGGGTTTCTCAGATCATTCACATCATCGTCAACGCGCTGGTGGAACCGGGCGTGCCGCCCGAGACGGCCTATGAGGAAGCGGTGGGAGAGATCGAACGGATGGCCGCGTTGCTCGAGCAACCGACGGAGCATCAGCTTGTCACTCTGCCCACGGAGCCGACTGAACTTCCCTTCGCCTCGAACACGTCCCGCGAGCAATTCATGGCGAATGTGTTGAAGGCGAAGGAATACATCACGGCCGGGGATATTTTCCAGGTGGTGGGTTCCCAACGCTTTTCCGCGCCTTTGCGGGCGGCGCCCCTCGATGTTTATCGCACGGTGCGCTCCATCAACCCCTCTCCTTACATGTTTTTGCTGGAACTGGAGGGCTTCGCGCTGGTGGGAGCATCGCCCGAGTTGCACGTGCGACTGGAGGACGGGCGGGTGGAAATCCGGCCCATTGCCGGGACGCGTCCGCGAGGGCGCACCCCGGAGGATGACGCGGCGCAGGAGAAGGATTTATTGGCGGATCCCAAGGAGCGGGCCGAGCATGTGATGCTGGTGGACCTTGCGCGCAACGACATTGGGCGCGTGTGCGAGCATGGGAGCGTGTGGGTGCGGGACCTGATGATCATCGAGCGCTACAGCCATGTGATGCACATTGTTTCCCAGGTGGAAGGCAGGCTGGCGGCGGGCCGGAACGCGTACGACCTCATGCGGGCCACCTTTCCGGCCGGCACCCTCTCGGGAGCTCCGAAGGTGCGGGCCATGCAGATCATTTCCGAACTCGAGCAAACCACGCGCGGTCCCTACGGAGGCTGCGTCGGGTACTTCGCGTTCAACGGCAATCTCGATTGTTGCATCACCATCCGCACCGCACTGATCAAGGACGGCCGGGCTTATGTGCAGGCCGGGGGCGGCTGGGTGCATGATTCCACTCCGGAAGGGGAATTCCAGGAAACCGTCAACAAGGCCAAAGCGATGATCAAAGCCCTGGCCCTGGCGGAAAGCACCCGCCACGGCCAGGATTAAGTTTGCAAGGAGTGCGCTTTGCCTGAAGCCGCGAGTTTCGCCGATCGATGCCTTGCCATTTTGCCGGGTTCTCCGCGCAGTTTCTGCACCATCCCCGGGAGGACCTCGAGCAGGTAGTCCACGTCCTCCTCGGAGTTGTAGAGCCCGAGGCTGAAGCGAATGGATCCGCGTGCGCGATCGGATTTCAATCCCATCGCCGTCAACACATGCGAGGGGTTGATCGCGCCGGTGGTGCAGGCGGAGCCGCTGGACGCGCAGATGCCGGCCTCGTCGAGCAAGTGCAACAAGCCTTCGGCCTCGACATGTTCGAAGGCCAGATTGGAGGTGTTTGGGAGCCGCTCCCGTATGGAACCGTTGCGGGTGACCCTCGGGATCTGCGTGAGGATCGCCTTTTCCATGCGGTCCCGGAGCCCTCGGATGCGGGAGTTTTCGTCCGGCAACATGTCCTGGGCGAGCTCGGCCGCTTTGCCGAAACCGATGACATAAGGGACATTCTCCGTGCCGCCGCGGCGGCCCTTCTCCTGACTCCCGCCCACGATATAGGGGGTGAACGGCGCTCGCCTGCGCACGTAGAGCGCTCCGATGCCTTTTGGAGCGTGGAGCTTGTGGGCCGAAATGGACAGATAATCGACGCCGAGAGCCCTGGCATTGATCTTGAGCTTGCCGGGCACCTGGACGGCGTCGGTGTGGAAGAGCACCCCTTTGCCGCGGCAGATGGCCGCGACTTCCTCGATGGGGAAGAGCACGCCGGTTTCATTGTTCGCCCACATGATGGAGGCCACCGCGGTATCGGATCGCAGGGCGCTTTCGAGTTCCCCTAAATCGAGGGTTCCATCCGCTTCCACCTTAAGGTAGGTCACCTTGTAACCGCGCTCCTCCATGACTTGGCCGAATTTGATGTTGGCCGAGTGTTCCACCGTGGTGGTGACGATATGCTTCTTGCGCGGATGGGCGGCGAGAGCGCTGTTCCAGGCGGCGTTGTTACTTTCCGTGCCGCAGCTGGTGAAAACGATTTCCATCGGTTCGGCGCCCAGCAAATCCGCCACCGAGGCCCGGGCCTTATCCAGCGGCTTCGAGAGTTGATGCCCAAAACTGTAGGCACTCGAGGGGTTGCCCCAGTGGTCCTTCAAGAAAGGCGTCATGGCCTCAAGGACCTCAGGCGCCACGCGGGTGGTGGCGTTGTTGTCCAAATAACAAAATCGGCGGCTGTTCATGCGGTTCCAGCATTCGGACCTGGAAGAGGTCGAGCCCGGGGAGTGTAAGCCTTCACTTGCCAACCTCAAGCCCGCTTTGACATCGACGCCGCGCTGATTTCCCGGCAGGATCCAGGCATGAAGCTCTCCCGATTGATGCCGATGGTTCTGGCGGCTTGCTTCGCCTGGACTGCTTACTCCGAACAGACCGGACGCGGACGCCCGTTGCTGGTGGCCGATGATTCCACGAAGCGCCTGGCGATCGTCGGCGCCGACGGCACGTTGGAATGGGAAACCAAGGTGGGTCCGATTCACGACGCCTGGGTGCTACCGAACGGCAACATCCTCTTCCAGCAGAACTGGACCAAGATCGTCGAGATGACGCGTGATCACAAGGTGGTATGGGAATACGACTCGGCGACCCGCAACGGCAACGAAGGCAAAAAGGTGGAAGTGCACGCCTTTCAACGCCTGCCCGGAGGCCGGACGATGATTGTGGAATCGGGTCCGGCGCGGATTATCGAGGTTGATCCTGCGGGAAAGATCACGCACGAGATCAAATTGAAGGTGAACAAGCCCAACGCGCATAGCGACACCCGGCTGGCGCGGAAACTGGGCAACGGACATTACCTTGTCGCGCATGAGGCGGATGGTTTTGTGCGCGAGTACGACACGCGTGGGACGGTGGTCTGGGAGTTCGAAGTTCCCTTGTTTGGCAAGGAGCGCAAGGGCGGGCACGGCCCGGAAGCTTTCGGAAACGCGTTGTACTCCGCGGTGCGCCTGTCCAATGGCAACACCCTGATCGGCACCGGCAATGGGCATAGTGTTCTGGAAGTGACGCCCAAGAAGGAAATCGTGTGGAAAGTGGAGCAGCATGATTTGCCCGGCATCACGCTGGCCTGGGTTACCTGTGTCGAACGTTTGCCGAATGGCAACACCCTGATCGGCAATTGCCACGCCGGACCCGCCCATCCCCAGTTCATCGAAGTCACCCGTGACAAAAAGGTCGTGTGGACCTTCAAGGATTGGAAAAACTTCGGGGATTCCACCCCGGTCCAGTGGGCTTTGGACAGCAAGTCGCCTTAGGGCATTAAGAGCGCGAGAATCCTGGCGGGCAACCTGAACGTATGCTTCCACGCCGCCGCCTCAGCCCGCACGCGCAAGCGAACAGGATGGGGTGTTGGCTGATCGGGGCGATCCTGCTCCCGCTTTACCCTCTCGAAGCCCGGGCTGATTCCGAACGCGCCGCCGCCATCGCTTTCTTCGAAAGCAAGATTCGTCCGGTGCTCGTGGAGTCCTGCTTCGATTGCCACAGCCAGGGTGCGAAAGAACTTCGAGGAGGCCTGAAGGTGGATTCGCTGGAAGGACTTCTCCAGGGCGGAACCCGCGGTCCGGCGATCGTTCCCGGCCATCCCGACCAGAGCCCCTTGATCACCGCGATCCGGCACGGTGATCCGGACCTCAAGATGCCTTGGAAACGTCCGCGACTCTCGCCAGGCCAGGTCTCGGATCTGACGGCGTGGGTTCGTGCCGGAGCAGTCTGGCCGTCGAAGCCAGAAGTCTCTTCCGGCTCGGGGGCGTCCGTTTCGCCTTCGATTTCAACGGCGAACTCCGCGCACTGGGCATTCCTGCCGGTTCGGCGGCCTTCAGTACCGCAGAGCCGGCCGGGGGCGTCCTCCTCGCATCCGATCGACGCTTTCGTGCACGAAAGACTCGCGCAGAATAACCTGCAACCCAACGGACCCGCCGGCCGCCGTGAATTAGTGCGCAGGCTTTTCTTTGGAATCACGGGACTGCCGCCCGCCCCGGAGGAAATGGCGGCGTTTCTTGAAGACCCTCGTTCGGATGCCTGGGTTCGCCTGGTGGATCGGGTGCTGGCGAGTCCCGCCTACGGGGAACGCTGGGGTCGCCATTGGCTCGACGTCGCGCGGTTCGCCCAGAGCAACGGTTACGAGCGCGACGGGGAAAAGCCTTTGGCGTGGCGGTACCGCGACTACGTGATCAAAGCGTTCAATGACGACAAGCCTTTTGACCGATTCGCGCGCGAGCACATCGCCGGAGACTTGCTCGAGGATCCTACCTTCGAATCGGTCATCGCGACAGGCTTCCAACGTCTGGGGGTTTGGGACGACGAACCTGATGACAAGCAGCAAGCCGAGTTCGAAGAGCTGGACGACATGTTGTCGACCACCGGCGCGGCGTTTCTCGGAGTCACCATCGGATGCGCCCGCTGCCACGACCACAAGCTCGATCCCTTCACCCAAAAGGACTATTACCAGTTGCTCGCGTTTTTCCGTCAGGTGCGTCCGTCCGAAAACGCCAAATACATCCTGGATTCGGCCAATTACGTTCCTCTGGAACCTCCCGCCAAAGTGCGAGCCTGGGCGGATCGACAAGCGGCGGACATCGCCGCGCTCGAGTATGAACTGAAAGTTGTTTCCGTTCCGGAGCAGAAAAAGCGAATTGAGGATCAACTGAAGCAGAAGCGCGAATCGTCACCGCCATTCGAATGGGCGCTGGCGGCGCGGGAGCGAACGAATCCTCCCCCCAGCCACATTTTGGTCCGGGGCCGGCTTTCGACTCCGGGTGCGCAGGTCCAACCGGGATTTCCAAGCGTGCTGGGGATTTTCGGCCCGGCCGGGACTTCTTCCAACGCGCTGCGGCGCGTCGATTTCGCCGATTGGCTGGTGGATCGGCGCCATCCTTTGACCGCCCGGGTGATGGTGAACCGGCTGTGGCGTCATCATTTCGGCCAGGGCTTGGTCGCCACGACCACCGATTTTGGCAAAGCCGGCACTCCGCCCACGCATCCGGAATTGTTGGATTGGCTGGCGTCGGAATTCATCGACACCGGCTGGTCCCTCAAACATTTGCAACGGCTCATTCTCACCTCGGAAACCTATCGGCGATCTTCGGCGGCACACCATGCGTGCGCCGAGACTGTGGATCCAGCCAACCGGCTGCTGTGGCGGCATTCGGTGCGCCGGGTCGAAGCCGAGGTGATGCGCGACGCCATGCTCGCCGTGAGTGGAATGCTCAACCGATGGCCCGGTGGACGAGGATTCTTCCCCGATCTGGCTGGAGAAGTTCACGCAGGCACTTCGCGTCCCGGACAGGACTGGGAAAAAATGCCGGAGGCGCAGCTGTCGCGGCGAAGCGTCTATGCTTACGCGCGTCGCACCACCGCGGTGCCCGCCCTGGAAGTTTTCGATTACAACAACAACACTTCACCCATGGGAGAGCGTCCCGTCACAACCGTCGCGCCGCAGGCTTTGCTGCTCCTCAATGATCCTTTCGTCCACCGCCAGGCCTCCATGTTCGCGAGACGGCTTGAGAAGGAGGCCGGCCCCGCATTCGAAGCCCAGATCCGGCGCGGATATGCCCTGGCTCTTTCGCGCCAGCCCGACGCCCGGGAGCTCGCGGAAGCGCGCGACCTCGTCGAGAAGCAAACGTCCGCCTTTCTCGACATGGATCAGAGGCTGGATTTCAAACCTGACGCGTCCAGCTCCTTCCTTTCGGGTTTCCTGAATCGGTTGAGGGCGGAGGATCTCCTGATTGGGCCGCGCCGGGGCTGGAGCTATCACCGCGGAGTGTGGTCCAAGGCCTATGAAGGCATCCGCACCGTGGAGCGCGTTCAAGCCCCGTTCGCGCTCTATGAAGGGCTGCATTTCCGCGACGGAACGGTTGAAACGCGCCTGAATTTGGATCGTTCGACCGACTTCTTCTCACTGCTGCTGAGGTCCGTGAGCCGGGATGATGCGCAGATCGGTTACGAATTTTCTTTGGAAGCGCGCGCCGGCAAAGTCTCGCTGCGCAAGCACAATCCTTCGGTGGAGACGCTGGCGGAAAGAACTTGGCCCATTCCTCTGCATACGACATTTACGGCCCGGATCGAGGCGGAGGGGCCCCGCCTTCGCCTGTGGCTGAACGGTGATCCACATCCGGTGATCGATGTGACCGACGCCAATCCCAGGCTGGAATCCGGGTCCTTCGGGGTTCGCGCCTGGGGATCGCCGGGAAGGCTTGATCGCGCCCGGATTTCCGCCGCCGGCCAGACTCATGCCCTTCCAGGCGGGTGGCGCGATCAAGCCGCCGCTTCGGAGGGCAACGTCTCGTTTGAACGTTGGGCCCGTGCCAAAGCGCTTGAAGCCTTTTGCTTGCTGTTGCTGAATCTGAACGAATTTGTCTATGTTGATTAATTCCGCATGAAGGATTCCTCGCATCTGCCCCCCAGCGTGGCCGCGGCACCCGCCGGACTTTGTGCCGGACGGCGCCGCGAATTTCTCTGGCAGATGGGAGCGGGGTTCACCGGACTCGCCTTGACGGGAATGCTGGATGCGGACGGATTCTTCCTGGGCGCCGCGGCCGCCGCCACACCAGGACTTGCGGCGGCTCCTCCTCTCATTCCGCTGGGCAAGGCCAAATCCTGCATTTTCTTGTTCATGTATGGCGGCCCTTCGCAGATGGATCTTTTCGACTACAAACCCGAACTGCAAAAGCGGGACGGGAAGACCGTGGATTTGGAATTGCGGCGGCGCTCGATGCAGCAAGGGAAACTGCTCGCCAGCCGGCGAACTTGGGCGCGGCATGGCCAGTCCGGACAGTGGTGCAGCGACGCCCTTCCCCATTTGTCCCGGCACATGGACAAATTGGCTGTGGTGAAATCGCTCTACGCCGATTCGTTTGCCCACGGCTCCGCGATGATTCAAATGAACAGCGGCCGCGTCGTCCAGGGTTATCCTTCCATGGGGTCGTGGTTCAGCTACGGACTCGGCGCGATCAACCAAAACCTCCCCAACTACGTGGTGATGCTGGATTCCCGGGGAGGCCCCATCAGCGGAGCGGCCAATTGGTCGAGCGGATTCATGCCCGCGGCGTTTCAGGGCACGGTGTTTCGCGCGGCAGGCCAGCCGGTGCTCAATCTTTCACCGGCCGGCTCCATGACCGAGGCTCAGCAGCGGGATCTCATTGAAACCGCCAACCGGCTCAATGCCGCTCATCTGGCCGCGCGTCCGGGTTATTCCGAACTGCAAGCGCGCATCGCGAGCTACGAACTCGCTTTTCAACTGCAATCCACCGCCCCGGAAGCGCTCGATTTGGCCGGTGAATCCGAATCGACCAAACGCCTTTATGGCTTGGAGGATCCGAAAACGGATCACCCGCTGGGTCTGGGCCCGGCGCCCTTTGGCCGGCAATGCCTGACCGCGCGGCGGCTGGTCGAGCGCGGAGTTCGCTTTGTTCAGATCTATCACGGTGGCGGTCATCAACAGCAGAATTGGGACGCCCATCTCGGTGTCGAGGAGAACTTGAAAATCCATTGTCCCGAAATCGACAAACCCATCGCGGCACTCCTCGAGGACTTGGAGCAGCGCGGGTTGCTCGAGGAAAACCTGGTGGTTTGGGGAGGAGAATTCGGACGCCAGCCCGTCGTTCAGGGCAAGGGAGAAGGTCGCGATCACAATCCGAAAGGATTCACTTACTTTCTCGCGGGGGGCGGCGTTCGGGCGGGAGTTTCCTATGGTGAGACGGATGACCTCGGCCATGAGGCCGTTACCGACAAGCACCACATTCGTGATCTTCACGCGACGCTGTTGCACCTGATGGGGCTCGATTCTCGGAAGCTGACTTATTTCTAGCTGTTGCACCTGATGGGGCTCGACTCGCGGAAGCTGACTTATTTCTACGGAGGTCTGGAACAAAAGCTTACCGGCGTGCTCGACGCGGAGGTGATCGCCGGCATCGTGTGATGCTCCCTGGAGGCCAGTTTCCACCTCGAGTGCCGCAAAGGATGCCGTTGACGCTTCGATTAGGATCGAGGGTTTTGTGGCTGGCCTTCCTTTGGCTTCGGACTGCGTTGACGGCCGCGTCGGTTCTGCCGACGGCATGGGACGAAGCGCCGCGGCGTCCTTTGCCTGGCTGGTTCAACGATGCCAAGCTCGGAGTCTTCGTCCATTGGGGCCCGTACGCGGTGCCGGGATTCGCTCCTCGATCCGATGAACCCTCCGAGATGTTTACCCGAGGCGGCTGGGAGCTTTGGTTTGCTCGCCATTCCGGCGCCGAATGGTATGCCAACAGTCTGCGCATCCCTGGCAGTCCCGTGGAACGCTTTCACCGAAGAACCTACGGCGAGAAGGTTCGGTACGAGGATTTCGGCCCCAAGCTGCAGTCGGCGGCGGCGGCTTGGAACCCGGCGGACTGGTCCGAATTATTTCGTCGAGCCGGGGCTCACTACGTCGTCTTTTCGGCCAAACATCACGATGGCTACCTCATGTGGCCGAGCCGATTTTCCGCAACCGCGCCGGGTGAGTCTTTTGCTTCGCCGCGCGATTTTGTGGGCGAACTGGCGGCCGCGGTCCGCAAGTCCGGATTGCGTTTCGGTGTCGCGTATTCGGGCGGCCTCGATTGGTCCGTGACACGCGTTCCCATCACGAATATCGCTGAACTTTTCATCAGCACACCGACGCCAACGAATTACCTGCACGCGGTGGATCGTCATTGGCGGGAACTGATCTTCATGGCCAAACCCGATCTGCTGTGGAACGACCTTGGCAGCCCTGCTGACCTGCGGGTGGAGGCGCTTCACGAGGAATATTACGCCTCCGTTCCCGAAGGAGTCGTGAACGATCGATTCAGCCTCGGGCTTTACCCGGGTCCCGCCAGGAAACCCCGCGCGGATTTCGCCACTCCCGCCCTCGACCATCGCGACCGGCAGCAAGGGCGTCCATTCGAGGTGACCCGTCCGCTCGGCCGCTCGGCGGGATTCAACCGGGAGGAGCGCGAAGAAGATCTCCTGGCGCTCCCGGATCTCGTCCGGCTGCTGGTGGACGTGGCGTCGCGCAACGGTCGATTGAGTCTCGCGGTGGGTCCGGACGCGAGCGGCATCATCCCGGCTTTGCATCGCCGACGGCTGGAGGAACTCGGGGCGTGGATGTCCATTCACGGCGAAGCCATTCATGCGACGCGTCCCTGGCTCGTGCCGGAGTTAAGAACTCAGGAAGGGCTTGATCTGCGCTTCACCGAGCGCGGCTCGAACTGGTTCGTGCATGTGTTGAATCCCGCCAGAACCAATCGGCTGCGGCTGCACCCGTTTCGCTCCATGCCCGATACTTTGGTTCAATGGCTCGGGGTGGCGTCCGCGGCCACGTGGAGATCCCAGTCCAACGCGATCGAAGTCGAGGTTCCTCTCGAAAGGGTTCGAGTCCCGGTACTCACTTTGAAGATTTCGCCGCAACCCGTCTGGCTCGCACGGCCTTGAACCTGGAAACGGCGGATGAGACCTGGATTCCGAAGGTCGGGGTTCGGATTAAATATGCCGCAAGAGAAACTCCGTGTAGAGACTGCAACGCGGACGCGCCTGGTCTTGCGAGTCGCCATGAATGATGCCCGCGCTGCGCAGTCGATAGAAGCTCTCGGGCGTGGGACAGGATTGTCCGCGCAGCACGCCGGCCATGACTTGCGACAATCCCATATCCCGGGCGAGCAGCACCAAAATGCGACGCAAGTGGTCGCCGAAAATGCCGTCATCGCGGCTGGCCTTGGCGGTGAACTCCTCGAAGGAGGCTTTGCCCGAAGCCAGCTCATGCAGGCCCCGCCGCACCAGGAACGGATGGCCGCCGACCAGCGCGACAAACCGCTTCAGCGCTTCCGCGTCCTTCAAGGGAGCTCCATAACGGCGGTTGAGCTCCTCCACCTGAGCCGGCGAAAAATCCTCGAGCGATAATCGCGTGCCCACGTTGAAGGGCGATTGATTCATGTCGGTGATGAACAAATGCGCCTCCGTCGCGTATGCGATCACCAGCGTCAGCCCCGCCCACGGTCCGGACGGATCCAAAGCGCGCTCGTTGTGCCAGGAGCGGAAAAGCCCGAACACCTCGCTTCCGAACGGGCAGGTGAAAAGCCGGTCCACTTCGTCCAGGCCCCAGACGAGCGGGGCGTTCAAGTGCTTGAGCACCTCCCGCCGGAGCAAACGCTCGAAATTCACGCTGGCCCCGCGGCGTTCGTCCCAGAGGTCTGAGGGCAGCACCGGGAGCTCCAGTTGATCGACCAACGATTCCGCCAGCGTGATGAAAAACGAGGCGACGTTGTCGAGATTCGACGCGTTGAATTTCTGAAAATCCGTCAGCGCCACCCGCGCTCCTCGTTCGCGCGCGTATTGCACGCCCCTCGCCATGAGCGAAGTCTTGCCGATCTGACGCGCGCCTTTCACCAGGATGATGCTGTCGTAGCGGGTCAAGGCCGCCCTCAGTTCCTGGTCGGCCGGACGTTGCAGATAGAACGGGGAATTCAGCGGCACGGCACCACCGACCGGTTCGAGGACGGGTGCTTGGGGCGCCGGCGTTGCGGGTGCCTCCAACTTGACGTTCACGGGCTTCGGCAGCGGGGTGGGACGCGGCAGCAACCGAAGGCCCTTGGCAACCGACACCCGGACGGGCGGCGCCGCGGGTCGCACCGCCGCCAGCGCGTTCAAAATATCCTGCCGCAGACGGGCGTCATCCTGCGGCCCCTCCCAAAAATGATACACCAGCGAGTCGAGAATCGCGCCCAGGGAATCGGGCAACGGATCCGAAAAGGCCACCCGCACCGGAATCAAATGAGGTTTTCCGTGCTGGCTCTGCGCCGCGTCGTGGGAATGCTCCACTTCGAACCCAAAAATCTCGCTGTGAATGGAATGTTCCGAGAGCAGGGCGATCACGACGTCCGCGTGGCGGATTTTTTCCTCGATCAACTTCGCCCAATCGACACCGCTGGATCCGCCGCGATCGATGAACACTTCATGCCCGGCCTCAGACAACACAGCTTCCAGCAAGGCCGAGACATGGCCGTCGGGTTCCACCCCCCGCCGTTGCAGCAGCATGACTTTCAATGGAGCGACAGAAACGGTCGAAGACCCTGGGAGCGAGGACATAAGGCGTTAAGACTTTCTCTATGGCGAATGCGCGGGCGGCCCTTGGCGAAGGCAGGAGCCAGCCTGTCGCGCGGGGCGGATGTTCTGCTCGTGCTTAGTGTCGGGGGGGGCAAATGTCAAACCTTGGCGCCGAAAGAAAACCGAGAATCCCGTTGACTCAGGCACTCCTCCTCCCTTAAAGGAAAGTTGTGTTTGGTTTGAACCTCAATGGACTGCTGCTTAGCCACGCGCTGCTTGATCGCAGCGCGGCAGCCGGGTTCTAATCAATCATCCCTAGGATTTTCGAAACCCCGCTGCCGCTGCCCGGCAGCGGGGTTTTTGTTTTTCCGAAAATCCGCCCAATGCAAAACCACGAAGTCCGACTATGAAAAAGAACCGCATCATCCTCTTCGACACCACCCTCCGGGATGGCGAACAATGCCCGGGCGCGTCCATGACGCCTCGCGAAAAGCTGGAGGTCGCCCGGCAGTTGGCCCGGCTCAACGTGGATGTCATTGAAGCGGGCTTTCCCGTCAGCAGCGAGGGCGACTTTGCCTCGGTCCAAACCATCGCGCGCGAAATCAAGGGGCCGGTGATCTGCGGTCTGGCACGATGTGTGCCCAAGGACATCGACGCTGCCGGTGCCGCGGTGAAACCCGCCGGACGCAAGGGCCGGATCCATGTCTTCCTCGCCACCTCGAAAATCCACCGCGAATTCAAGCTCGGCAAGGCCAAGCACGAAATCATCCGGCTGGCGGTCGAGAGCGTGCGCCGGGCGCGCACGCACGTGAAAGACGTGGAGTTTTCTCCCGAAGACGGCTCGCGGACCGAACCTGATTTTCTCGTGGAAGTTTGCCGCGCCGTCATCGACGCGGGAGCGACGACCATTAATATTCCCGACACCGTCGGCTGGGCGGTGCCCGGGCAATTCGGCACGCTCATCAAGCGTCTTCATGATTCCGTGCCGGAATTCCAGTCGGGCGAAGCCATCATCAGTGTCCACTGCCACAATGACCTTGGACTGGCCGTGGCCAACTCGCTCGCGGCGCTTCATGCCGGCGCGCGCCAGGTCGAATGCACGATCAACGGGATCGGTGAACGCGCCGGCAATGCCGCGCTCGAGGAAATCGCCATGGCCATCCACACGCGCCAGGACTTCTTTACCGGATTCCAAAGCGGCGTGCGCACCCGCGAAATTGTCAAGAGCTCGCGCCTCGTGTCCCGCATGTGCGGATTGGTGGTTCAACGCAACAAGGCCATCGTCGGCGAGAACGCCTTCGCCCATTCGAGCGGCATCCATCAGGACGGCATCCTCAAAAAGCGTGAAACCTACGAGATCATGGATCCCCAGGAAGTGGGCTGGGGCGCGACGGAATTGCCCTTGACCAAGCACAGTGGACGGGCCGCCATGGCCGCCCGCCTCAAGCATCTCGGATTCAAGATGAGCGATGCCGAAGTGGCGTCCGTTTTTGCCCGGTTCAAAGAAATTGGGGACAAGAAGAAATTCGTGTACGACGACGATTTGCGCGCCCTGGTGGAAGGCCAGATCACGGAAGTGCCCGAGACATGGTCGCTCGAATACCTCCATGTAACGACCGGGACTCAGGCGGTGCCGACCGCGACCGTCCGGTTGCGCAAGCCGGGCGACAAGGATGGCGCCGCCCGGCAGGACGCCAGCATCGGCGACGGGCCCGTGGACGCCGCGTTGAAGGCCATCGACCGTCTCACCGGCACGAAGGGCAAATTGATGGAATACTCCATTCGCGCGGTGTCTGAAGGCCAGGATGCCCTGGGCGAAGTCACGCTCAAAGTGGACTTCGGCCGCGGGGAATGGGTGACGGGCAAAGGGGCGACCACCGACGTGATCGAGGGCAGCGCTCGCGCTTACTTGAACGCGGTGAACCGCCACCTCGGCGAACAAGCCCCCAAACCCCACCTCCATCAGTAGCCGTGATGGGTAAAAGCGGAGGGGACTGGGAAAGCAAGAATCTCACGGAGAGGGGAAGACATCGATCGAGTGATGCTGATCTTGATTCGTGGCCGGGACTCCGAACATCTGTCCAAGGCAGTGGACAGGGTTTGGAGTTCAGCCTTCAGGAGATCGGAAGCCGAAAAGAGAATCGCCGCTTGCACAGGCTGGCTTGCTTCGCGGGCTGATTTGATTTAAGACTCGCTGGTGTCGAATTCCCTCGGAAAGACCCTCGGCGGTGAGTTGCTCTCATCCGGCTGGAACCGTCGATCCATCGGTTGATTTCACATTCATTCCTATGAACGCTTCGCCCAACGCATCTTCATCTCGAAAGGCCATCCTCGCCAGTGTGATGGCGGCCCTCGCGTGGGTCGGGACCGGCTCCGCGCTGGCCGGGCCGGCCACCGGCACCTTGGACATTTTTTGGGTCGATTCCGAAGGAGGCGGCTCGACCTTGATGGTCACGCCCGCCGGCGAATCGATCTTGATCGATTCAGGCAATCCCGGCGGACGCGATTCCGAGCGGATCTTCAAGGTGGCCACGGGTCCGGCCGGAGTGCAGCGCATTGATCACCTGATCACGACCCACATGCACCTCGATCATTTCGGCGGAGCGGCGGAGCTTTCCCAGAAGATGCCCATCGTCAACGTGTATGACAATGGCGTGCCGGAGACCAATCCCGACGGCAACCGCACGGACACGCGATGGCCGCTCCTCATCAAGCCTTATCGGGAGATGAAGGTCAGCAAACGCACGGTGGGATCCCCCGGCATGGTGCTGCCACTCAAACCCTCTCCGATCGGACAAGCTCCAGTCAAAATTACCGTCGTTGCGGCCAATCAAAAATTCATCGAACGCACGCCCCGGCTTGCGGGGGTCAAGTGCGATACCGGCCGAGACATGGACCGGGACACTTCGGACAATGCCAACAGCATCGCCATCGTTCTTGAGGTCGGGGATTTTCGCTTCTTTGACGGAGGGGACATGACCTGGAACACCGAGGCAGCGCTCGTTTGTCCCGACAACCGGGTGGGAACGGTGGACGTTTATCAAGTCAACCACCATGGATTGGATGTCAGCAACAATCCCCTGCTCCTTCACAACCTTGCCCCGACCGTGAGCGTCATGAACAACGGTTCAACCAAGGGTTGCGGCCCTGCCACCTTCG
>VHDF01000061.1 GCA_016871495.1 Verrucomicrobiota bacterium
TAGACCACTTTGTCTCCTTCCGTTCGACACGCCAGATCGCGGTTGAGCTCCACAGACCCGGCAGGAAACATCGGTCATTGAACTTGCGGCATTCACCTATTCACCGCCACCACCCCCATCCTTGAAAGTCGAAAATGTCCCTCTTGGTCTCAATTCCATTCCACTCCACCCAATCTTTCCCCGCATGAGGTCAGGATGTCTGAGACTCATCGTGGGCCAGTAAGCGACGCGAGGTTTGTCCCGGATAATAGCACGCTTGTCACTTCCGGAATGGACGGACGAGTGAAAGTCTGGGATCTGAAGACGAAACAAGAGCGCACGTCCTACCGCGCCCTGAATTCCTGGGGATCCGTTGAGTTCGATAAGCGGGCAACCCGACTCGCCGCGGCTGCGGGCGAGGGATTCGTTAGGGTTTTCGACTTCGTGTCTGGACTACAGCTACTGAATTTGAAGACTCCCACCGGGTACTTAGGTAGATTGAGATTTCTGGATAGTGGAAACGTCTTGGTCTGTTCGGGCTACGGCGGCCTTCAGATCTGGCGTGCGCCGTCATGGGAGGAGATCGTGGCCGCCGAAACCTCAGCGGCCAGATGAGCGACAAGGGTCCTTGATCACTCAGCCATGAAAGGTCCACTTAAATTTGGGCGGCTTAACCCAAGCTCTTCAGACCGCCTTGAACAACGCTGAATTTCCAGTCGTTCCAGGGGGAGTTGTTCGAGGATCGGAACCGGTGGGCTTCCCAACCGGCTGTAATGGACAAGAGACCATTCTAACGTTCCCGGACGCTGGGGCAGGGTACAGTCATGTTCCTGCGTCGAAATCGTCGCACTGCAAATGGGCAGACTTACGAATCCTAGACCTTGCTACGCACCGTTCGGTCGTAGCCCTGATCTTCACACCCGCTTTCTCCCAAAGTGAAAGCCGCGACAACAAAGACCGGCGTCACCGCCGCCTCTATGCAGATGGCCGATCGCAAAGGTGGCGGATTGCGGGCACTCCACGGCGGGTTCCTGGGCTAGCAGACGCCCGACTTCGACGAAGATGTCACCCGCAAAACGCTCCACGGCTTGTTTTGTCCAAAATGCCGAGCAGGACGAGCAGATTCGCAGGAACCCCGTGGCTCGCGCCTCGGACCTGCTGCAAAAAGTGTTCGGCGGTGTCGGGCAATATTTTCTCCTTCGATCATGTCCACCTCCAATGATTGTGACAGGCATCCCCCTGGGTTCTGAAACTGAGGACTCTAAACGCACAAAGGAAAGCCGTGGGATGGACGACCATGGAATCCCCGAAGAATGCAGCACGCAGTGAAAAGGGACTGGAAGATGGTGACATTTGTTTCTTTGCAGTCATCCATCCTCGAACTCGTCGCCCCAATTGCAAACTGCTCGGTAAGCCCCGCCTTGGCCGAGGGATATCCTCGGTAAACCCGTTGCCGACATCCAATCCCGAAACGGTCGACAGATCTATTTGTCAACAAGTGAGACTTGGCCTCGTTCTCCCCATCCCGTTCTCTCCATCACCGGTCGGACTTCGCGATGAGATCGCGAAACGTGCTTTCGCGTGGCTTCTCACGGAGGCACGAAGACACGGAGGGGGCTGATCACCCCTGCGCGGTCGGACTTCCTCCGCGGCTCAGGACTCGCCACCGGGCATCGTGATTTTGGGGCAGTGCATCCACAGGTTGTCGGTGATGCGCGCAGCAGCGCCGGGGTGTAGCGTTCACGCCGCTTCAAGGCGTGTCTAAAAAGGGGCATGGCAGGTTCAACGGGCGAGGGTGCTGCCACGGCGAAGGCATTCACCCAGGGCGGTCCAAGGAGCGGGAGGAGATCACCGCGGCAGGTTGGCGTGAGCGGAAGCGCCGTGAACGGCGCGCCCCGACAACCAGCAGATGCACCGGAACTACAGCGGTGCATCCAGAGGATGTCGGTGACCGAGGTGTCGTGGTAATGCAGACAGCCCTGTCTGCTGCAGCGCAGGCTGCCCAGCCTGCGGGGCGTCGATGGGAACCCGGCGCGTGGAGAGCATGGAAGGGCCTCGTTCTTCACCCGCCGGGCCGACTGGCAGTCGGCGATACGGCAGGCTGGGCAGCCTGCGCCACACGACAGACCCCTTCAGGATACACCGATTTTGGGGTCCGCTGCATAAAGCTTGTCGCTTTTTTGTTTCGGGTGGCATAACAGACGGCATGAACACTGGTTCGGGGACACAAGCCCCGCTGACGTCCACGCAATGGCTCATTTGCCTCATTGCCGTGATCGGCTTTGCCTTCGACATTTACGAGCTCCTCATGCTGCCCTTGATCGTGGGGCCCGCGTTGCAGGAACTCTTGGGGGCGGCGCCCGGGTCCGAGTTGTTCAATAGTTGGGTCGGGAAGTTGTTCTATATTCCCGCGATCGCCGGGGGCATTTTCGGCCTGTTGGGGGGCTATTTGACTGATCGTTTGGGACGTCGGCGGGTGTTGACGTGGAGCATCCTGATCTATGCCTTCGCCGCGTTTGCGGCCGGATTCGCCACCAACATTTACTGGCTCCTGATCTGCCGTTGTTTCGTTTTCGTGGGCGTTTGTGTCGAATTCGTCGCCGCCGTGGCGTGGCTGGCGGAGCTCTTTCCGGAGCCTGTGCGCCGCGAAAAGGTGCTGGGGATGACCCAGGCCTTTTCCTCGGTGGGAGGATTGATGGTGGCCGCCGCCAACGGTTTGTGCGTCAAGTATGCGGCGGACTTGCCTGCGGTTCAGCTTCCGGAGTTCGTGAGTTCATTTGGCGCCGTCAAAGAGAGCCACGCCGCCTGGCGATACACGCTCATGTCGGGAATCTTGCCCGCGATTCCTCTGATCCTCATTCGGCCTTTCTTGCCAGAATCCCCGGCTTGGGCCGCGAAGAAAGCCGCGGGAACCTTGAAACGCCCCAGTTTGAGAGCCTTGTTCTCCCCGGCGCTGGCCCGGACGACCGTGGTCACGACCCTGATGTTTGCGCTCGCTTATGGAGCGGCCTTTGGAGCGATCCAGCATGTTCCGCGAATGATCCCTGGGTTGGCGGAAGTCAAAGCCCAAGCGAAGGCGGCCGGCGAGAAAGCCGCCGAGGGTAAACCCCAGGATCAACAGAAACGCTTGGCTGCGATGGCCTCCCGCAAAGTGGAGCAGGCGCTGGCCTCGGAAGTCACCACGATCCAGGAGATTGGAGGATTGGCGGGGCGCTGCCTTCTGGCCGGTCTGGCGCTGGCCATCGTCAGTCGGCGCGTATTGCTGCGTTGCTTTCAAATTCCCGGCCTCATCGTCATGCCGGTCGTTTTTTATTATTGTGCCACCACCAGTTTGGACGCCCTTAAGGTCGGCATTTTCCTCGCTGGGTTGCTGACCGTGGGACAGTTCAGTTTCTGGGGAAACTATTTGCCGCGGGCCTATCCCGTGCATTTGCGAGGCACGGGGGAGAGTTTCGCGGCGAACATTGGCGGAAGGTTGATCGGGACCTCGTTCGCCTGGTTGACCACCACGCTGGCGACGACTCCGGATCTTTCCCAAGCTCCGACCAAACTGGCTCAGACCGCGGCCCTGATTGGATTTGCGGTTTATCTTGGAGGATTCCTGCTTTCCTTTGCGCTGCCGGAACCGCCGGCGGAGGATCATGAATAGACTGGCGGTTTCTTAGCGCTATGATGCATTCCCAACGAACGACTTCTTTTCTGGTGCTGGTGTTTTCCGCCTGTGCGGGGCTCGCGGCGCTGCTGGCCTTGTGGCATGTGCGGCTTGCCGCGAAGATCCAGGTCATGCAGCGGCAAGTGTCCCAGGTCGATCAGAACCGGAACCTCGCGCTCGCCCTGGGCAACGAGGCCTTGGAATACTCCAAACGCCGACCCGACATTCGTCCTATTTTGGAAACGGTGATGCTGAGGAACGTCCCTCGCTCCGGGTCGAACAGCGTGCCGTCCGTAACGTCACCGTCCGTGGTGAAATAGAGGGGAGACCATTTGATGAATCCTGATCCATCCCCTTCATCCGCCGCGAAACCGCCGTCTGCGGACCTTGCCGGAGCAGTTGCGACTTTGCGCGCGTCGTTCCATGTCGTCCTGGTGGTGTTGACCTTGCTCGCGTGCGCTTTGAGCATTTTCCTATTCCGGCAAGTGGCCATGGCGCGACGCCAAGTGGCCGAGGCCTCGGAGTACGTTCTGAATTACCAAAAAAATACGGAACCCGCGATCGCACGATTCGTGGCTCAGCTTCAATCCTACGCGCGCACCAACGCCGAGTTCGCCCCGGTCTTGTCGAAGTACGCTACCCTGACTCCCCAGGGGGGGGCGGGCGGACTTCCGCTGCCTCCAAAGGAGTAACCCCGGACCGCATTGGCGCCATGATTCTGGTCATCGATAACTACGATTCGTTCACCTACAATTTGGTCCAGTATTTGGGTGAAATGAAGGTGGAACTGGTTGTCCATCGAAATGATCAAATCACGCTGGAACAGATCGCGGCGATGAAACCCGAGCGGATCTTGATTTCGCCTGGTCCTTGCTCGCCCAAAGAAGCGGGCATGTCGAACGAGATCATCCGGCGGTTCGGACCGGAGACTCCACTCTTCGGGGTGTGCCTGGGTCATCAATGCATCGGCCATGTTTTTGGCGGCGAGGTGATCGTCAATTACCGGATGATGCATGGGAAGACCTCGCTGATTCGTCACAACGGCCGGGGATTGTTCGAGGGCATTCCCTCTCCGTTCACCGCGACCCGGTATCATTCGCTGGTGATTCGGAGAGAGACTTTGCCGGCCTGTCTGGAGATGACGGCGGAAACTGAGGAAGGCGAGATCATGGGGGTGCAGCATCGCGAGTATCCGATTTGTGGCGTTCAGTTTCATCCGGAGAGCATTTTGACGGAGCATGGCAAGACCATGATCCGCAATTTTCTGAAAATGGGTTGATTTCGAGGGTGGGGAATCAAGCCTGACTGCACATGGAGCTGTGGGGGGGAAGCCACTTGATCCCGTTCAGGAACCGGGAGTTTTAGCATCTGCTCCCACCGCAGCGACCCACCGCCGGGTCTGGGTGCATCCCGTGCCATTGTTTGCTCGGCTTCAGCCGATTCTGACGATCCTTTCAGAGTGGCTCCCGTTGCGGTTTGAGCCGGCTCCGGATTTGTCGGCTTGCGCCGGGGAAGCGGCCATCGTCAGCGAGATTGCGCGCGAGGAGGCGGAACGTTTGGCCAAGACCGGAGCGTGGGTCCTGCTTTTGGAGAGGTCCATTCCTTCGGTGGCGGGTGCAAATGAGATCTCGCCGAGTGCGGCTGCGGGTGCCTCCCGGAACGTCCGGAGAATGCCATGGCGAAGTGGGTGCGCGCTCTAGGCGAAGTCCGGGATCGAATCAGTCCGGTGACTTCGCGATTGCTGGGGGGCCGGAGACGGGTGCGCCTCGAGTAAGCCGAGGTGGTGCTGATGGAGAAATTCGGCGTGCAGGTCGAGGGTCATTCAATTCACCCTACGGGATGAAGAAGCCGCGTCTGAAGAAGCACGTCGAATATCACCGGGATGGCAGTGTCTGGGCGAAGGGAACGATGGCGGGCGACCTTCCAACAGGTTATTGGGAATGGTTTCGATTGGATGGAACCCCGATGCGTTCTGGACACTTTGAACTCGGAGTGCAGACCGGGGAATGGACCACGTACGACAAGCAGGAGAAAGTGTATAAAGTCACTCACATCAAACCCCAAAAAGGAAAATCTGAACGATAGCCCACGTTTCCGTGCATCCCGAAGTTGTCTTTAAAGTGGCGCAGGCTGCCCAGCCTGCCGTATCGCCGACGGCCCGTCGGCCCGGTGGGTGAAGAACGAGGCCCTTCCATGCTCTCCACGCGCCTGGTTCCCTTCGTCGCCCCGCAGGCTGGGCAGCCTGCGAAACAGCAGACAGGGCTGTCTGCGTTACCACGACAACCCGGTCACCGAAAACAGCGAGGAACCTCAGGGCTCCTTCGAGGTGATCGGTTTGGAGGCATCGACGCGAAGCCACGCCACCGCGCCGACGAGGTAAACGCATCCGAAGAGTACGAACGCGGAGTTCCATCCCCATTGGATGGAGATTTTGGCCGCGACCAACGGGCTGAGCATGCCTCCCAGAGCCCCCGCCGAGTTCATCCAACCGCCCAGCGTTCCTGCAAATTTTCCTCCCAAATCGGCGGGAACGGACCACATGGATGGCACCCCGAGATCCTGGCAGGCGAATCCCAAGGCCAGGGCCGCCACGACCAGCATGGGGGAGTCGAGCCATGGGACGGTCCAGGCCAGCAATCCGGCCAGGAACCAGCCCAGCATGGGCATTAAACTGCGGCCCCAGCGCCGGCTCCCAAGCCGCCGGATCAATCCATCGCTGAGCCTCCCTCCCGCCAGGCAGGCGATGCCCCCGCAGAGGAGGGGCAATCCGCTCATCCATTGAGATCCGGCGTAGTCCACTTGAAACTGATCTTTGAGATATTTGGGAAGAAAAGTGATGTAGAAGTAGAAGCAAAAACTCACGCAGAATGAGGCGAGGCAAAGGGCCAGGACATTGATGGAAAGCAAGGCGCGCCAAGGCATGCGAGCCGGGGAGGCATCGTCGTAGATCGTGCCGGATCCTGCGGCGTCGGAGGCGATCCACCGGCGTTCTTCCTCGTTCACCGCGGGTTGATCTTCGGGGCGATCCCGATACCACCACCAGAACCAGGCTGACCAGATTACTCCGACGGCTCCGAGTAGCCAAAAGGCGTTTTGCCATCCCTTTCCCCAAGCCATCAAGACTCCGATCACAGCCGGAGCGATGGCCCCGCCCAGTCGGCTCGAAAACCAAATGAAACTTTGTGCGGTCGCCCTTTCGCGGTAGGGAAACCACCTGCCCAGGGCGCGCGCGATGTTGGGGTAAGCTCCCGCTTCGCCCGCGCCGAAAAGAAACCGGATCACGACCAGGCACATCAGCAGATGTTCCGGGCCCGGCTCCCTGGTGAGCGCGCGGGCCAAGGTTTCCACCCCTCCCGTCAGCCCGGTGAAAATCGACCATCCGATGACGATGCGGACGATGACCGAGCGCGGTCCCCACTTATCTCCCAGCCAGCCCGCGGGCACTTCGAACAACAAATACCCCGCGACGAACGCGGAGAAGACCCAGCTCATTCTTTCGGTCGCCAAGTCCTGGCTCATCTTCGACCGGGCCGAGGGATCGGATTCCACACCCCGGGCTCGCAGGATGGCTTCTTCCTTGGGACCCAATTCGCCGAATCGCAGATCGCGGCTCAGGTCTCCCTGCACGCGCATGATGCAGATGCGATCGAGGTAAGTTAGAAAAGCGAGGGAACACAGGGCGGCCAGGATCAGGAACCGATACCGTGTCGCGCCCTTCTGTCCCGGTTTGTGCATCGGGAATCGGCTTCAACCCACCGAAGTCTGGTTCCAGGGCATCGGCATGGTGGGGGGGCGACGGTGCCGGTCGACGCGAGGATCTTTCGGACGCGGTTGGAACCAGGCTACAAACCGCCCCAGTTGTTTGACCGCTTCCTCGTAAGCAACCCGGCCTTTCTCCGCCGTCGCCAGCCTGGCTTCTCCCAAGACTCCTGATTGCGAATAGCTGCTGGTCCACGAGATCAAAGTGGCCGGGCCGGCGGCAAACAAGTCCACCCAGTTGAAGGGGCTCTGCTCTTCATTGAACGAGATGGCGCCATTATCGATCAGGTCTTTACGCACATCGTCGCCTGACAGGTGGAGATACAGCGACGTTTCCAATTCGCAGGCATGCGCGCAGCCGCCGGGGAATTTGCTCTCCCGCCAAGCGGGCAGGAAATTTGGATCCACCGTGAGCAGGTTCCACCAGGCGGCCAAAATGCATTCCGCGTCCGTTTCCAAATTCGTCCGTCGCGCCACGAGATCCAGGTTGGGCATGTTCGAACCGTGGCCGTTGAGCAGCAGAATCTTTTTGAAACCGTGGTAGGCCAGCGACTTGGTGATATCGAGCACGTGGTGGATGAAATGCTCGAAGTGTTGGTTGATGGTTCCCGGGAAGTCCATGACGTGCCCGGTGTAACCGTAACTCACGGTAGGCAACACCAAGATCTTGTCCGGCCACTGACGCCCAGCTCCTTGCGCGATGCCCGTGGGGCAGACCATGTCCACGTCCAGCGGCAGGTGCGGGCCGTGTTGTTCCACGGCGCCGCAGGGAATGATGCAAACCTTGCCGAGTTCGACCGCGTCGTTGATCTCCGGCCAAGTCAACTTTTCGTAACGATGTTCGAAGCGTGCGCGGCTCATGGAATGGGCGAGGGCAGGGGTTTGATCTTGATATTCTTGAACCAGCAAGGGGCCCCATGGTCCTGCAGGCCGATGAAACCGCTCCCCGAATGATCACGATAGGCGACATCGAACTTGTGAGGGCTTCCGTCCGGACGACGATGCGCCGTTTTGAATTGCGCCAGGTCGGCCTGGGTGACGCGTTCCCCGTTGAGGTTGACCGAGATGGACGATCCGGCGGCGGTGATTTCGACGTGATTCCATTCGCCCGAGGGTTTCATCGCGTTGCGGGCGGGTTTGACCAAATCGTAGAGTGCTCCCGTATCGTGAAATCCCGCGCCGGGCGTGTCATCGAGTGCGATCTCAATGCCATTGAATCCGATGTCCTTGCCTGGACGGGGCGTGAGGGAGGAAGTGCGGATGAAGATTCCGCTGTTGCAGCCCTGGCTCAGTTTGAAGTCCAGGGAGAGGGTGAAGTTCGACCATGCTTGAGTATGCACGAGCATGTAATGCCCGGCGCGGTGGGGATTCAAAGAGCCTTCTTGGACGGGTGTTCTTGGCGCTGACCGGTCGCTGTTCATCCAGCCGGCGTGGCTCTTGCCATCAAACAGGAGCTGCCAGCCCTCACGCCGTTCGACGGGTGTCAGGGCGTTGTCTGGCGCGATCGATTTCACTCGAATATGGCGGTAGCGGACCCATTCCCTGGTGTGGTCGCCGCCCCCATGAACCTGCAAGGCGATCCGCCCTCGCTCGGGATGGCGCAATTCCGTTTCTTTCCACTCCATCATTTTGACTCCATTGATCCAGGTGGTGATCGAGGGAGGGTTCCCCACGATGCGGGCTCGCAGCTCGTTCCATTGTCCGTGCCTCCAGAAGCTTGGCCATGCCGAGGGCAGAACCGGCAATGGAGTGGGAGCGGGGATGGGGACGATTTCCGTGACTTTCTCCAAGAAGGAGAAGTTGCGGACCGAGGGTTTTCCTCCGAGGCCTTCGCCATAGATCCCCATGAGATTGCCGTTTGCGTGGTAATCGATCATGGCCTGCCATGCCTTCCCGTCCTCGGTGCTGCGCAGGAACAGTCCGCTGTCCGGTCCGTAGTCGTTGTTCATTTCCAGGGCGACTTCGAAATCACCGAATTCCTGGTCGGTGAGAATGATGCCGCCGTTGCCGGGGATGTCCTGGGTGCCCGTGATGGCGCCGTCGCGCACCGCCCAGGCGCCGCCAGAGGTGTTTCCGCTGGCGCGGCTGTGCCCGGTTTTGGCGCTGACATGCCAGCCTTTCAGGGTGGAACCGTCGAAGATGGACTCGAAACCGGGTTCGGCGGCGTTCAAGGCGAGGGACAATACGCAAGCGAGGGCGAGGGTGTGGCCGGTCAGGCGACGACGGGGAGAAGGGAATACTTTCATGATTGGAAGGGCCTTTAGGACACGACCTTTTCGGACGCGGCGTCCCATTTCATGGACTTGCCTTGGCGGAAGGATTCGACCGCCATTTTGATGGCAATCATCGTGGAGCAGCCCAACTCGACGTTGCACTGGAGCGTGGCTTTCCCGCGGAGCACGTCGATGAAGTTGCCCGCCAAATCCCGGCGAGGTTTCAAGGGCAGCCGCAACTCTTCCTTGCCCTCGTTGCGCGACTTGAATTCCTCGGCGTAAGGGCCGTTGAATTTCAAGTGGGGTTCACCGCCCAATTCCATGGTGCCGTGTTTGCCATAAATCCGGTCCGGCAGGCCGGAATCGTTGGTGAGAGTGCTGACGAGGAACAGTGACCATTCGGATGGATAATCAGCGGTCATGAGGAAAGTATCCGGAATATCGCGTCCGTCTTTCTCCACGTAAAGGCCGCCGTTGGCGTTGACGCGCGTGGGATACTCACCGTTTGGACCTTTGATGGCGATCAGCAAGGGTGCGAGTTTGTGGTAAAGCAGATCCGTCGCCACGCCGCCGTTGTAGGGCCAATACTTCCGAAAACGAAAGAAATGTTCAGGATTCCAGGGGATTTTCTCCGCCAACCCCCATTCATGGCCGAGCCACATGTTCCAATCGATGAAATCCTCGCCCGGTTGGCCGGGACCCGCCGAGGCATCGATCTTCTGATGATCGTTAAACAGGCAGACTCGGGAATTCCGGTTGTAGCTGCCCTGAGCCCAGGTCACTTTTCCGATTCTTCCGGCCTCCACTGCTTGGCGTGCGACCCAATAGGAATCCTGGGCGGTTCCATTCGGTCCGACTTGCAACACCCGGCGGGTGCGGCGCACGGTGTTGCGGACGGCGAGGGCTTGCTCGACCGTGTGGGTCATCGGCTTCTCCACGTAGACGTCCTTTCCGGACTCCATCGCGTCGATCGAGATTTTGGCGTGCCAATGATCCGGCGTGGCGACGAGCACGGCGTCAATGTCCTGACGTTCGAGGATGCGGCGGTAATCGAGATAACCATCGCCCCCGCAGATTTTTTGGGCCCGGGTCAACCGTCGCCGGTAGACGTCCGCCACCGCCCGCACCTGAATATTCTCCTCCTGACTGCGCTTGACGAGGCCGCCGAGATGTCCGGTGCCCATGCCGCCGACCCCGATGACGGCGAAGCCGATGCGGTCGTTGGCGCCGAGCACACGACCGTCGGCGACCCACGGGAACGAGACGGCCGCCATGGAAGCAGCGGTGGATTGCACGAAACGTCTTCGGGAAATAGTCAGTCCTTTCATAAGTGAATCCTGAGCATTGGCAACGGCCCCGCCGTGTCTGTTCCGAGCATGGAGCCGTAGGGGACACGACCGGGGCGCTTTCAATAGGTACCGCGGAGTCTAGGCATGACACGCATCCTTGCCGAGCGGATTTGGAGAAAAAGTTTGATCTGCCAAGGAAGGGGGAGAGAGGGGGGCGCCAAACACGGCGGGTCAGTTCATGATATTGGTGTTTTGCGTGAGAGGAGCATTCTCGGGGCAGGGCACGCAAGTTGAGAGTGGAATATCCCGGCGCGATGGATCATCCACCTTCGCTCCGAGCTGTGGCGGGAAAGGCGTCCTGAATCGCGGCGACCGGTTCGAGCCGATCTTCCAAGATGACGTGGATCGACAGGGCCGCCTCGCGACCCTCTCCGAGGCCTGCGCCAAGACCGGCTGGCAACTCCACGCCTGGTGTCTCTTGGTCAACCCGTTTTCATCTCTTTGTCGAGACCCTCTGGCCCGATCTCGCCGCCGGCATGAAGCAGCTCTCCGGCGTATTTGCAAGCGCCCGGCAAGGGCCGGACGCGGTCGCGCGTGGAACGTGCGCTGGGCGAGACGGGAATCCTGCGGAACAGGGCGGCGGGTTCGCGGCAAATTAGAATCGCGACGGATCCCCTTGGGAGGAGGCTTTGCTGAAGTTATTGAGCGCGCGCTTTCTTATCCGTGCCCTTTTTCTGGTAGGGGCTGCTGAGATTGAAGTAGATGCCGCAGAGGGGGCGCGTGTGGTCGGTCTGGCTCAGGATGATGGTGACATGGCGGTCCAGCGCGATGCCGTGCCGGAGATTCGGGCCTCGGTTGGCGTACTGGTTGATGGCTTTCTCCATCAGGGACTGCAGGGAAGCCAGGCATGCTTCGGGCGTTTTATCCAGGCACACGACGTACTTGTCATAGGTCGCCATGGCCTTGTCGATGTCCTCTTTGAACATGTCTGGCGTCAGTTCCATACTGTGAAAATTAGAGGGAATTGAGGAGAACTCAAAGGATTATCCGTTTCGTGCGGGATCAGTTTTCATCGCCGTCGCTGGCGCGTTTTTCCCATCGGCGGGCGGCGCGTTCGGGGAGCGAGGAATCGACTTTGGCATAATAGGTGTTCTCTCCGAACGTATCGTCCACCGCTTTTTGCAGTTCCATTGACGGCGAGACGGCGAAGCGTTCGTGGGCTTCGATGAAAACGAGGGCTCCACGATGCAGTCGCACCGCGAGAAAGAGCGGGCAGCGGCCGGGATGGTTTTGGGCGATGCCCAGTGCGTCCTGCAGCCGGCCTCCTTGCAATTGGGCTTCGCTCAGCCTCCAGTGCACCTGGCGCGTGAAGCGGGCGGGAGCCTCGGCCAGAGGGAAGATGTCCTGGGGGAAGATCTTGGCTTTGTCTTCTCCCGTATTCACCTCTCCGACGACCATGATCGCCTGGCCTTGAACGCAAAAGTGCTTCAACTTTTCGCAGTTCTCGTTCATGAGCAGGAGTTGGACGGATCCCTCGAGATCCTCCAGCGTCACCATGGCATAAGGCTTGTTGGTTTTCTTGGAGAAGCCTTGTTGCACGGCACTGACCATGCCGCCCAATCGGGTCATGGACCGGTTTTCCAATTGGGAGAGCGTGGTGGTGGTGGCGAGATTGAAGCGTTTCAGCAGCGGCGCGTAAGGGGTCATCGGGTGGCCCGTGACATAAAAACCGAGCAATTCCTTTTCGGAAGCCAGCAGTTCATGCTGCGGCCATTCCGGAAGTTGGACCGGCTTTTCTCCTCCATGGGGGGAGGGCTCTTCGAGCATGCCGAAGAGAGAACCCTGGCCGCGCGCCCGATCCAGCGCGTCCTGGGTGGCACGCATCAACGTGCGTTCGACGGACGCGAACAGGGAGGCGCGCGTGGCGCCGAACGCATCGCAGGCGCCGGTCTTGATGAGGGCTTCGAGCACCTTGCGATTGACGGACCGTGTTTCCACGCGTTCGCAAAGTTCCTCGAGGGATGAAAATCTTCCGTGTTCTTTCCGCGCCTTGAGGATGGCTTCAACGGCGACTTCGCCCACGCCTTTGATCGCGGCCATGCCGAATCGTATCGATTTGCCACCTGCGGCGGGGGCGAACGCGATGTGGCTTTCGTTGACGTCGGGTCCGAGCACATCGATGCCCATGGCGCGCGCCTCCTCGATATATTGGCCGAGTTTCGCGGTCTCGCTCATGTCGTTCGTCATCATGGCGCACAGGAATTCAACGGGGTAGTTCGCTTTGAGATAGGCCGTCTGGTAGGCCACCATGGCGTAAGCGGCCGCATGGGACTTGTTGAATCCGTAGCCGGCGAACTTTTCCAGCAAATCGAAAATGGCGTTGGCCTTGGCGGCCGGGATGTGGTTGGCGGACGCGCAACCTTTGACGAAGATATCCCGCTGCTTGGCCATTTCCTCGGGCTTTTTCTTGCCCATGGCCCGGCGCAGGAGATCGGCGCCCCCGAGAGTGTATCCGGCCAGCACCTGGGTGGCCTGCATGACCTGTTCCTGATAAATCAACACTCCGTATGTTTCCTTGCTGATGGGCTCGAGCAACGGGTGCTCGTACTCGATGGTGACTTCCCCGTGCCGACGCTTGATGAAATCGGGGATCAGGTCCATGGGGCCCGGCCGGTATAGTGCCACCAGCGCGGTGATGTGTTCGATGGATCCGATCTTGAATTTGCGGCAGAGATCGCGCATGCCTCCGGATTCCAGTTGGAACACGCCCAGCGTGTTGCCCTTGTTCAACAGGTCGTAGGCCGCCTGGTTGTCGAGAGGCAGGTTCTCAATCGGAATGTCCACGCCCTGGGTGCGTTTGACCAGTTCGCAAGTATTGCGAATCACCGTCAGCGTTTTGAGCCCGAGGAAATCCATCTTGAGCAAGCCCAGTTCGCCGACGGGTCCCATCGCGTATTGGGTCACGATGGTGCCATCCTCGTCTTGCTTGAGCGGGAGTAGTTGGGCGAGGGGTTGATCCCCGATGACGACCCCGGCGGCGTGGACCGAGGCGTTGCGGGTCAGGTCTTCGAGGACGAGGGCGGTGTCCACGAGTTCCCGGGTGACCTCTTCGGTGGCATAGGCCGTTTTGAAGTCCGGGGATTGTTCCAACGCCTTTTTGAGCGTCATTTTGAGGTCGTTGGGGACCATTTTAGCCAACCGGTCGCATTCGGAGAAACTGAGCCCCATGACCCGGCCCACGTCTCGGATGACCGATTTTGCGCCCATGGTTCCAAAGGTGATGATCTGGGCGACCGAATCGCGACCGTAGCGCTGGCGGACATATTCGATGACATCCGCTCGACGGTCGTCGGCGAAGTCGATGTCGATGTCCGGAGGATTCACCCGTTCGGGATTGAGGAAACGTTCGAAGAGCAACCCGTAGCGGATGGGATCGACGTTGGAGATTTCGAGCAGGTAGGTGACGATGGATCCGGCGGCCGAGCCCCTTGCCACGCAACTGACGCCGATGCCGCGTCCGTAGCGGACGAAATCACCGACGATCAGAAAGTAGCTGATGAAGCCCGTTTTTTGGATCACCTTAAGCTCCATGGAGAGCCGGTCGAGCACGGCACCGACGGCGGCGGCCACGGCGGGGTGGTCGAGATTTTGCGGGTTTTGCGCCGGGTTCGAGTTCGCAGCGGTCGGCGGGTAGGTGGGGAGTCGTGCGGGATCGTCGAGGCGAACCGGCAGGAAGTCCTCATTTTCGAGCCGGGTGTGAAGGCCGTAGCGCTTGATCAGGCCTTCCCGGAGCAATTCACGGAGGTAACCCTCGCGTGTGTAATGGTCCGGGGGGTGGAACACGGGGTAATGAAGTTTGCCGAATTCAATCTCGACGTTGCATTTCTCGGCGACTTCGAGCGTATTGCGCACCGCTTCCGGCACTTCGTGGAAGAGCGCCTTCATTTCATCGGCGCTGCGGAGGTAGAACTGCTGCTCGACGTACCGCATGCGTTTGGTGTCGGTGAGCAGGGCTTGGGTGCCGATGCAGATCAGGCAGTCATGGGCGTGGGAGTGGCCGCGCTCAACGTAGTGAACGTCATTGCTGGCGACGCATTTGAGTCCGAGCTCGGACGAGAGCGCGAGCAAATGGCGATTCACCTTGGCTTGCTCGGGAATCCCGTGGTTCTGCAATTCGAGGTAGAAGTTCTCGGGCCCCAGCACTTGACGAAACCAGTCGATGGCGGAGCGGGCCTTGGCCAGGTCATCCCGCATCAAAGCCTCGGGGATTTCGCTGGCGAGGCAGCCGGAAAGCGCGATGAGGCCCTCCTTGTGGGCTTCAAGAAGTTCCTTGTCCACGCGGGGTTTGTAGTAGTAGCCCTCGAGATGAGCCGCGGTGGCCAGCTTGATGAGATTGCGATAGCCGGTCTCGTCCTTCGCCAGCAGCACGAGGTGGTGATAGACGTCGCGTCCCCCGCTGGAGCTCTTTTTCTCGAAGCGGCTTCCCGGGGCGACGTAGACTTCGCACCCGAGAATGGGCTTGATGCCTTTGTTGCGCGCGGCTTGATAAAAATCGATGGCACCGTAGAGGACCCCATGGTCGGTGATGGCCAGGGAGCTGAATTTGAGGTCGTGCGCTTTGTCGACCAAGCGGTCCAGGCGGCACGCTCCGTCCAGGAGCGAATACTCGGTATGAAGGTGAAGATGGACGAATTCCGCGTGCGACATGTCCGCGATTAAAATCCCCGGTGCGGGGAGGCGCAAGGAGAACGGTTGGGGTTGAGGGTAACCGCGAGCCTTTGGACCGGTCATGAGGGAAACATTCGGTGGGCAAGTGGGGGGAAGCCTCCGTCCGCCGCAAACCCATTCATGGTTTCTCAGCTTGCAGCATCCGCAGCCCCTCGATTTGGAGTGGGGTCCGATCGATTCATGGTGGCCTGCTTCTTTGTGGGGAGCGGCGCGGCGGCGTTGATTTACGAAGTCGTCTGGCTACAACTCTTGCAGTTGGTCATCGGCCTCACGAGTGTTTCGCTGGGCTTGCTCTTGGGCACTTTCATGGGAGGCATGTGCTTGGGAAGCTTGCTGGTTCCGCGCTGGGTTTCGCCCGGGCATCATCCGTTGAAAGTGTACGCGGCATTGGAGATTGGCATCGCCGTGTCGGGAGTGGCATTGCTTTTTTTTCTGCCCTGGATCACCGGTCTGTACACGTCGATCGGCGGTGCGGGTGCGTCCGGGTTGCTGCTGAGGGCATCGGTGGCAGCGGCCTGTTTGTTGGTGCCATCGTTCTTGATGGGAGCGACCCTTCCCGCAGTGGCGCGTTGGGTGGAATCCACGCGGGACGGGGTGAGCTGGCTTGGTGTGTTTTACGCGGGAAACATCCTCGGAGGTGTGGCCGGCTGCTTGATCGCCGGATTCTACTTGTTGAGAGTTCACGATACGGCGATTGCAACTTATGTGGCGGCGGCATTGAACGGGTTGGTCGCACTCGCCGCGTTGGCGTGGGCGGCGAGCCATTCCGGCAAAAAGACGAACGAGGGGTGCGCCACCACTGTCGATGCTGAATTGGACCCGGTTGAGCCCGGAAATCGAAACAAAGTCTATGCAGTGTTGATTTGTTCCGGCGTCTCCGGGGCGACGGCCTTGGGAGAGGAAGTGGTTTGGACCCGGCTGCTTTCTTTGTTGCTGGGTGGCACGGTCTATACTTTTTCAATCATTCTGGCCGTATTTTTGAGTGGACTAGGCATCGGAAGCACGTTGGGTTCATGGTGGGCGAGGACGCTACGGCGTCCGCACGTGGCGCTTTGGGGTTGCCAGTTGTTGTTGACGGCGGGCATGGCCTGGACCGCCGCGGTGATCGCGCGGTCGTTGCCCTATTGGCCGATCAATCCGACCCTGTCACTGAATCCATGGCACAGTTTTCAGCTCGACGTGGTCCGGTGCATTTGGGCGGTGCTGCCTCCGGCCGTGCTTTGGGGAGCGAGCTTTCCATTAGCCGTGGCGACTCTCTCTCAATGGGGCGCGGGCCGGGCAGTGGGAAACGGGTTCAGCAAAGAGGCAGGGTCCGCGGCGGCGCAATGGGTCAGCCGTCTTTACGCTGCGAACACGCTGGGGGCGCTCCTCGGGTCGTTGGTTTTTTCGCTAGGGTTGACGCCTCGATTCGGGACGCACGTTTCGCAATGCGTGTTGATCGGATTGGCGGGCCTCTCGGCGGCCTGGATTGCTCTGGCTTTCAAGAAAGGGGCAGATGAGGAAAAGGACGCGGAGGCGTGCGGAAGCTCGTTCGTTGGACTCGGTTGGGGTGCCGCTGCGGCAGCGGTGGCCATGGCAGGTTTATTCATCTTCACTGTGGTCACGGCACCCTGGGGCCTTGCTGCCTACGGTCGATTCATGGCGACGTATGGGAAGCGACTTGTTCCAGAGATTGTCAAAGAATCGGATTTGCCGGCTGCGGGGGGCGATGGCGCCGACATTTTTTGTTTGTATCAAGGAGAGGGATTGAACGGCACCGTGGCGGTGACTCAATGGTCCTCGGGCGTTCGGAATTTCCATTCGGCCGGCAAG
Organism: Verrucomicrobiota bacterium; assembly: GCA_016871495.1. NCBI lineage: Bacteria > Pseudomonadati > Verrucomicrobiota > Verrucomicrobiota bacterium. The sequence goes on from VHDF01000061.1 coordinate 17,433, forward strand.
GTGCAGGCTTCGAATGATCCCAGGGACATGCGATTGCAAAGGATGCTTGGGCATTTGTCGGCGCTGATGCATGAGAAGCCCGAGTCGGCTCTGGTGGTTGCGTGTGGCGCGGGGGTGACCGCGGGGGCGTTCGTGCCCCATCCGGACATGAAGCGCATCGTGATTTGCGACATCGAACCCTTGGTGCCGCGTGTGGTTGCGCCCATGTTCGAAGGAGAGAATCACGGGGTTTTGAAGGATGCTCGCACGCAGGTGTTCTTGGACGACGGGCGGCATTTTGTCCGCACAACCAAGGAGAAATTCGACATCATCACCTCGGACCCGATCGATCCGTGGGTGAAGGGGTGTGCCGCCTTGAACACGGTTGAATATTTCGAGATGTGCAAGGCGCGCTTGAAGCCGGGCGGAGTGATGAGCTTGTGGATCCCGCTTTACGAAAGCGATTTGGTCACGGTGAAAAGCTCCATCTCGACTTTTTTCAAAGTGTTTCCGCACGGCGTGATTTGGGCCAATGACACGGAGGAAGGAGGCTACGATGCGGTTCTGCTGGGCACGGCGGAGCCCATGAAGATTGACGTGGGAGCTTTGCGAAGCCGGTTGGACCGGCCTGATCATGCCGCGGTGAAGGCCTCACTGGCCGAAGGTGGTTTTCCGTCGGTGATCCACTTACTCGGCACCTATGCCGGACGCGCTTCGGATCTCGGAGAACGGATGAAGGATGCGGAAATCAACACGGATCGCAATTTGCGGCTTCAGTATCTGGCGGGGTGGTCGTTCAACCACTTTGTGGGGGCCAGGATCATGAATGACATGACCCGGCATCGGAAGTTTCCGCGGGAGCTTTTCGTGGGCAGTGAGTCAGAATTGAGGGTGCTCAAGTCACTGTTTCCGAGTGCGGTGGCTGAACCTTGACTCTCGGCAGCCCGTGACGCGAGCGTGGTCCCGGTTTGAGCACTTGTCGTTGGTTGCCGGGTGGGTTAGTTTTCGCGCATGGGCAAAGTCACCATTCAAATCAAACTGCAAAACTGGGACGACCTCGCCTTGCTCGCCACGGGCAAACGCAAGCGGCCCGCGCGCGCGTCGGAGGTCGCGGCGCTTGTGGACACAGGCGCGGTGAAGCTCTACCTGCAAAGCGGCGTGATCCAACGGTTGGGTTTGCGGCTGATTGGTGAAGTGACCTCGCGCACCATGTCGAATCGTCGGGAAACACGCCGGGTGTTCTCGCCGGTGGACTTGGAGATCCAAGGGCGCTCTGGTCAGTTCAGCGTCATTGAAATCCCGGATGACTTGCCTAACCTGGTCGGGCAGATCCCGCTTGAAGACCTGGACCTCGTGGTGGACTGCCAGGGGCGCAAGCTCATCCCCAACCCCGAGCACAAGCACGGGGTGATGTACGATGAGTTCTGAAGCGTTCAGCCTCGCGGCTGAAAGTCCGGACACAGATTGGGATTTGCGGTTTGCGGCCGTTGCTGAGGTTGGATGACTTGCCTTCACCGCGGCGCCGCCCGGTCGAAGCGCGTGGGGGCGTGAGTGGCGGTGGGAGGCAGCCGGAAGGGGGGATGGCAGGTGGAACTCATGGCAGTACGACCACGCGGTAGAAGGCGTTGTTATGGTGGTTCTCCACCACGAAGCGCGTCTGGGTGGTGCTGGCCAGGCGCGTGGCTTTCAACTTCCACGGTTCGCCCAGCGCCGCCGCGGCCTCCACTCCTTAATAGCGGCCCGGCACGCTGCGAAAGTAGAGGCCGTGACTGCACATTGGGCTCGGCGTCTTGTCTGACGAGGACAAATCGGCGGGCCGGATGGCTCGTTCAATCTCGAGCCGGGAGTTTCGTTGCGTCGGGTCGGTGCCGGCGAACCCTTCGTCCCCGTTTGAGACCCCGTCGCCATCCGGATCGTCTCCTTCGGTGCTCGCGCCCGGAAACTGACTCAGCAAACCGGTGGACTGTGTCCAGTCCGCATACTTGGGCCTCTCCAACCAAACCGCAGTCGGACGACCGGAGTGGCTGGGTCCCCAGCCGGCCGCACCCGGACGACGGTGCATCCCGATGTTGCCGGTGATGCAGGTAGGGCGCGTCCGTCCCGGCGCGCCGCCGGAGCATGATGTTTTGCATCCCGTGGGCGGCAGGCTGGGACAGGCCCGCCCTACCAACAACATCGGGATACACGGCCCGGACGATGACTGATAGGAAATTGCTTTAAACCCTCCGCATACTCACTTGTTCTGCGACGCCTTCTGCCGGTCGAACCACTGGTAGAGATCGTTCGACTCGTAGGCGGCCTGCCAGGAGAAATGGCCGATGTGTTCGAGGCTGGTGAAACGCACCCTCGTGCCGCCGGCGGCCTTGATCGCTTCGACCATTTCGACTGACTTCTCGAACTTAACCGCCGTGTCCTCGGTGCCGTGCCACGCCCAGACCGGCAGCTTGACCAGATTCGCCGCCTTCGCCGGATCGCCCGCGCCGCAGACGGGCGCCACCGCCGCGAACATCTCCGGATGAGCCGTCGCCAGGCGCCAGCTTCCGTATCCGCCCATGCTCAGGCCCGTGAGGTAAATGCGGTCGTCGTCGATGGTGTAGGTCTTCTTGATGTGGGCGATCAGCTTGAGCAGGCGCTGCTGCTGATCGTCTTTGGACCAGGACGATGCGCGCGGGCACTGCGGAGAGACGACGACGTACTTGAGGTGCTCGCCCGAGGCGAGGCGCATGGGGGGCCCCCATTTGGCGACAACGCTTAACGGCCCGTCGCTTTCGCCGCGGCCGTGAAGGAAGAGCATGAACGGCACTTTCGCGCCGGTCGCCGAATACTCCTTCGGCAGGTAGAGCAGGTAGTGGATGTTGCTGCCGTCCGAGGTGGAGAGTGATTGGGCAACCTGCTTGCCGGGCGCGGGATCATCGGCCAGCGCGGTCAGGGTGAAAGCCAGGGTGAGTCACAGAGTGGCGGACAGAATGGGGCGCATGGGCCAAGGCATAGCAGGGTGATCCGGAAATGTGAAACGGGAATTGCGGCCCGATTGGGATTTGCGATTTGCGGCCGCTGCTGAGGTTGGATGACTTGCCTTCACCGCGCCACCGCCCGGTCGAAGCGCGTGGGGGCGTGGGTGGCGGAGGCTTCGAGCGTATTCCGTTTGATGGCGCCGAAAGCCGAGTCGGTTCGCCTTCAGGCGGGTGACATTCCCGGGGTGGGGCAGGGCCGGGACTTGACCAAAGGGACCAACGGGGTGTGGGATGTGACCTTGGATAGAATCGCGCCGGGTGCTTACCGCTATCAATTTGCGGTGGACGGCATGACGGTGCTTGATCCGCGGAATCCGAAGACGAGCGAATCCACTCAGACTGCCTGGAGCCTCGTTCAAGTGGAGGGTTCCGATTGGATGGAGACCGGGGCGGTGCCGCATGGTGCGGTTTCCGAAGTCACCTATTGGTCGTCGACATTGAATCGATCCCGCCGCTTGCACGTTTATACTCCGCCGGGATACGAGAGCAGCAGCGGGAGTTACCCTATTTTCTATTTACTCCACGGAGCGGGGGACAGCGACGACTCGTGGAGCACGGTGGGGCGGGCGGGGTTCATCCTCGACCAGTTGATCGCGGGGAGGAAGGCGCGTCCGATGGTGGTGGTGATACCTCATGGTCACACCGGCCCGATGCGTGCAGGCGGGCCTCGTCCGGCGGTCGATGAATTTCTCAAGGAATTCACGGAGGACATCATGCCTCACGTCGAAAAGCGGTATCGTGTTTACACGGACCGCAAGCACCGGGCGATGGCGGGACTGTCGATGGGCAGGGGCCACACCTTGAACATCGGGATACCGCAATTGGAAAAGTTCGGATACCTGGGTGTTTTTAGTTCCGGGGTTTTTGGCATTGTGCCGCGCACCGGGGCTCCGGCCCCTGAAGGGCCGACTTTTGAGGAGAGGCACCGCGCCAAACTGGATGATGCCACGTTGAAGGAAGGGCTGAAGTTGTTTTGGTTTGCCACTGGGAAAGACGATTTTCTGGTTGAAACGTCCCGGGCGACGGTTGCGATGTTGAAGAAGCACGATTTCAAAGTGGAATATCAGGAAACCGAAGGCGCCCATACCTGGATTGTTTGGCGGGAATACTTGCGCGATTTCGCACAGAAGCTTTTGCCCTGAAATTCGTTGCTGGCGAATCGGAGCGGCGGCGTGTCTGATTTCGTTCGCCATGACGATTTTGCCGCCCGCTCGCAGTGCTCCATCAGCTTCGCTGGAGGTGGTGCGGCTTTATGAAGGCAAAGCGCCCGGTTCCGAGACCTGGACGCATTCCGAGAGAGAGAATCGAGCAAACAATCTTTGGAACACGCCCGTCGTGTTCAACGTGGTGGATCCGACGCTCACCGTGGTGCGTCCGGAGCCGGCGAAGTCGAATGGCGCGTCGGCCATCATTTGTCCCGGCGGAGCCTTCTTCGCGCTTTCCATTGAAAGCGAGGGGATGATGGTGGCCCGGTGGCTGGCGGAGCGAGGGGTGACGAGTTTTGTGCTGAAGTACCGCCTGGTGGAATGCAAGACCGACGATCCGACCCGCGAGGTCATGGCGCGAGGTCCGCTGGACGCGGTGGTCGCGCCGATCGTGAAGCTGGCGATGGCGGATGGTTTAGCGTCGGTCGCCCACGTCAGGCGGCACGCGCGGAAGTATGGGGTCCGTCCGGACCGCATCGGCGTCGTGGGGTTTTCGGCGGGTGGCACCGTGGCGGCCTCCGTGGCTCACCAATATACGTCGGAATCACGGCCCGATTTTGTGGCGCCGATTTATCTGGCCTACAACTGGGCGTTGAAAGGCAACGGGGTTCCGGCGGATGCGCCGCCACTCTTTGTCCTGGCCGCGACCGATGATCCGTTGCGGCTGGTTCCGCAAAGCGTGGAAATTTACCAGGCTTGGGTTGCGGCGGGGAAGACGGCGGAGCTGCATCTTTATTCGAAAGGCGGGCACGGTTTTGGCATGCGCAACCAGCAACTTCCGAGTGACCGGTGGATCCAGTTGCTGGCCGACTGGCTTGACGCGCACGGTTTTTTCAAACCGTCCCATTGATCAAGGCGAGCATCCGGATGCGAGGCGTTGGCGGCGTCCGCTTAGCCCGGAAATTTCATATTAGTTTCGCGAACGGGAATTTCCGGGTTAGGTGGAGCGTCCAAACTTTCTTTCGAGTTCCCGGTAGTTCATTTCGATCAAGGTCGGGCGACCGTGCGGACAGGTGTAGGGCATGGAGCAGCGTTTCAGGTCCTCGACGAGGCGGAGGAGTTCGGGGCCTTGCAAGGGGTCGTTGGCTTTGACGGCGTGGCGGCAGACTGTTTTCGCCACAACGTCCTCTCCGAGCCGCATGGAATTCACGTTTTCCCCCGCTTGTTTGAGTTGGTCGATCAACGCATGGACGAACCGGCGGGCATCGCTCGTTTTTGTCATCGGAGGCAAGGCGTCGAGCAGGAACGTGCGTTCGCCGAATTCGGAAAGTCCCACGCCCAGGCGGTTGAGGGTGGGGAGTTGTTCCCGCAGGAACACGGCGTCCCGGGAGGATAGTTCCACCGTTTCAGCCAGGAGCAAGCGTTGGGAAGGAGCGGGTCCGTGTTCGAGCCGCCGCATCATTTGTTCGAAGAGCACACGTTCGTGCGCGGCATGCTGGTCGAGCAGAACCAGTCCGCGGTCGGATTCAAGCACGACGTAAAGGCGTCCAACGACCCCGACGACGCGCAAAGGCACACTGAGGAGGGGAGCGCGATCTGGATTCACCCAGGGCGGGTTTGAGCTTTGAGGTCCAGGGACGGGCGGTGGGGATGGTGGCGAGGTGTGGGTCCGGGCCGCGGGTGAATCGAGCGGGGCGGCGGGAAAGAGTGTGGCTGTGACGGGCGCGGTGGGTGGGTCTGCTCCGTCGCGGGAAGAGATCGAGCGTTTCGGCGGAGCGGCGGTTTCCACCGTCGAGTCGGCGGGGTCGGCAACGTGCTCGGGCGGATTTGTATTTCCGGCGGACAGGGTTGTTCGATCAGCGGGATGAATCGGGTGAGGGGACGTGGGGGCGGGAGGGATTGAGGCTTGAGGGTGGGTTGGAGGTGGAGCCGGGAGGGGAGGGGAATCCGGTGCGGATCGGGTGTGGGTTCCCGAGGTGGAGTGAAGGTGAAAGTTGAGGAGTGTATTGCGCACGGCGTCGGAGACCATGCGGCGAACCAGGGCTTCCTGGTGGAATCGGACTTCCCGTTTGGCGGGGTGAACATTGACATCGACTTCGCCGGGTGGAACTTCGAGGAACAGGCAGCACACCGGGAACCGGCCCTTCATGAGCGCGGTGTGATAACCTTCGGCGAGTGCGAAATTCAGCCCACGATGCTCCACGGGGCGCTTGTTGACAAAGAGATGCTGGTCCTCACGTGTGGCGCGTGAGACTCCGGGGGCTCCGATGTAACCCCAGAGCCGAAGCACTCCCGGATTCGTTGCGGGAACCGGCTCGTGCAAGGTTTCCCCGGCATCTTCTTGAAGGGTAGGGCTGGTGAAACGGGGCGGCAGGGGGCGTTCGAATTCGACGCGAACAAGCTGGACGTCGCCGCCGAGCAGCGAGCGCAGACGTTCGCGGAGGCCCGGGAATCGATCCCCGTTCTCGTGGCGAGGGAGGGGAGGCAACCGCCAGACCAGGCGTTGATCCTGGAGGAATGTGAATGCGACTTCGGGATGGGCGAGGGCGGCCAGAGTGAGGTAATGCGCAATGTGGGTGCGCTCTGTTTCCTCGGAGCGAAGAAATTTGCGCCGGGCGGGCAAATTGAAGAAGAGTTGCCGCACTTCGACGGCAGACCCTGTTGGACTCGCGGCGGATCGCACTTCCACGATCTTTCCGCCTTGAACGACGATTTGGGTGCCTTCCGGCGCGTTGCTCTCGCGTTCCTTGGTGGTCAACGTGAACCGGCTCACACTGGCGATGCTGGGGAGCGCTTCGCCTCGAAAGCCAAAAGACTGGACCGCGTCGAGGTCTTCGGCCACGCGGATTTTGCTGGTGGCATGTCTTTCGAGCGAGAGGAGAGCGTCGTCCTTGTTCATGCCCCAGCCGTCGTCGGTGACGCGGATGAGGCTGCGGCCACCGGCTTGGATTTCCACCGAAATGTGGTGCGCGCCGGCATCGAGCGCATTTTCGACGAGCTCCTTGACGACGCTGGCGGGGCGCTCGACGACTTCACCCGCCGCGATTTGGTTCGCGACCTGTTCGGGCAGCAGCCGAATCCGGCTCATGAGAGCGTCTAAGCCGCGACGGGCAGCGTGAATGTGAACACGGCACCCTTTCCGGGTTGGGAAGTGGCGCGAATGACGCCGCGGTGGTCCTCGACGATCTTTTTGCAGATCGACAACCCAAGCCCGGTGCCATTGGGTTTGCCAAACGTGGCGAACGCCTCGAACAGCCGTGAAGCGATTTCCGGCGCGATGCCGGGGCCGGTGTCCTCGATTTCGACACGCACCGCTTTCCCATCCGGAACGAATCGGACATAGATACGGCCGCCGCCGGCCATGGCGTCCACCGCGTTGTTCAGGAGATTGTGGAAGACATGGGCCAGGCGCACGGAGTCCATCAACACCTTGACAGGAGGGGGGGGGACTTGGATCTCGAGTTCGGCTCCTTTGGATTCGAGGTTGCCCTTGATTTCCTCCAGAAGTTGCCCCGCATAGTCCGACAGATCGACGGGGCTAAGGACCACGGAGGATTGGGAGCCGCGGGTAAACTCCAGCAATTCCGCGATCATGGTGGTGAGGCGATGGACTTGGCGCAGGATGCGGGCTTTGGCGTTTTGCCTGGATTCGTTCGAAGAGTCGGGCAAGGAGGCAATTTCCGCGGACATGCCGATGATGTTGAGAGGATTCTTGAAATCATGAACGATGGAACGGGCGAATTTGCCGACGATGGTGAGGCGTTCCGCTTGAAGCACTTCCTGGATGTACTGGCGGTTGAAATCCCGCATGCGCTGGCTGAACTCGCGGACGAGGGCGACGGCGAGCTTGGGATTGCGCTCGAGCATCGAGAGCATTTCGGTGCGTGGAATGAAATAGAGATGGCTGTCGGCCTCGGCGGTGGCTGAGGCGGAGCGAGGCTCATTGTCGAGCACCGCCATTTCGCCGAAGAAATCGTTGGCGCCGATGCGGGAGAGCACGCGGCGTTCGGCGGGATTGACCATGGCGGAAATCTGCACGGCTCCGACGATGACCATGTAGATGCCGTCGCCTGCGTCGCCCTCCTTAAAGATGACTTCGCCTGGACGATAACGTCGAATTTCACAAGTCTGCTCCAGCTTTTCGAGCTCCGAGGTGAGGAGCCCGCCGAAAAGCTTGTTGGTTTTCAGAGCGGCCACGCGATGAGTTTAGAAAAAAGCGGGGGCGGGTAAAGCATAGAGATCGCTCGAGACGTGGTTCCCTGACAAAAGAGCGAGGGACGGGGCCGCCTCGGGGATCGGATCGAATGCGGGGCGAGCCCATGCGCGCGGTTGACTCGGACGGGTCGCTCCCTAGACTCCGCAGCGCGCCGCGATCTGGCGGCCTCATTGAATGAAGAAACCTTCGCTCCTGGTCATTTTCTTGACCGTGTTCATCGACTTGATCGGGTTTGGCATCGTGCTCCCGCTGCTTCCCCTCTACAGCCAGAAGTACGGCGCGGGTGCCTTGATGATCGGGGCCGTCATGGCGTCGTTTTCCCTGATGCAGTTTCTCTTCGCGCCCTGGTGGGGGGGGCTTTCCGACCGAATTGGAAGAAAACCGGTTCTCCTGGTGAGCACGGCCGGTTCGGCCGTGTCCTATGCGGTATTCGCGCTCGCGTCCCGGTTCGAGCCTTCCATGGCCCTGTGGGTTGTTTTGTTTTCGCGGGTCATCGCGGGGATTTGCGGGGCGAACATCACGGTGGCTCAGGCATGCATTGCGGATGTGTCCCCGCTTCAGGAGCGAACGAAGAAGATGGGGTTGATCGGCATGGCCTTTGGTTTGGGATTTATTTTCGGACCGGCCCTTGGAGGGAAAAGCCTGATCTGGTTCGGAGAGGCGGGACCGGGATGGGTGGCCGCAGGTTTGTGCGCCGCAAATCTGATCCTCGCTCTGGCGGTTCTGCCCGAAACCCGCAAACCCGGAGGGGTTCCCGCCGCCCGCCGCCCGGGTTGGTCGGCCTGGCCGCGGGTGCTGGCTCGTTCCAAAGTGGGACTTCTGGTGGGAGTATTCTTTTTGGCCACCCTGGGCTTTTCTTGCTTTGAGACCAGCTTGGGATTGCTGGTGGCCGCCAATTTCGGTCTCGATCCGGCCCGGGCTCGCGACGCGGAGACGGTGGCGATCCTCTTCACCTTTTGCGGCATTGTGGGCGCATTGGCCCAAGGCGGACCCGTGGGGAAGCTGGCCAAAAAATGGGGGGAACCGAAGATGATCGGCATCAGCTTGCTCTTGTTCGCGGCTGGGATGGGGTCCATCCCGTTTGTTCGAGGCGCCGGGAACTTCAGTTGGTCGGGGCTCTTTCAAACGGGCGGAGGGCCATGGCTTATGCTGTTGCTGTCACTGGCTTTGTTGTCCATTGGGTCCGGGCTCACGCGTCCGCCCATCTTCGGGATGATCTCCAAGCTGACGCCCGTGGACGAACAAGGAGAGACCTTGGGGGTGGCACAAAGCGCGGGGAGCCTGGCCCGCATCGCCGGACCCATCCTGGCGATGGCCCTCTTCAAGTTCCATCCACCAGCTCCTTATGTGTTGGCGGCCATTCTGGCCGTCATTGCCGGAGGGGTGGCTTGGGTGAAGCTTTCCGAGCCCTCTCGATCCGGAGAGTCCTGAGAGCGTGTTTGGAAATTCGGCGGGACCTCGCCCAATTTCCAAACACGCTCTGAACGTCGTGTGTCCGGCAACGGACGCATGCGCCGCCCATGGGGGCAGGGCGAGATAATCATTTGCCATCGGCGAGAGATCGACCCCATGCTGGCGGCCGTGTTGAGGGATTTCCCCTCGGCTGCATCAGTCTATGTCACAACTCAACGGAAAAATCGGAATCGTATTCGGAGTCGCGAACAAGCGCTCGATTGCCTGGGCGATTGCGCGCGCCTGGCATGAAGCCGGTGCGACGCTGGCCTTTACCTATCAAGGAGAACGGCTGAAGGAGAATGTCGAGGAGTTGGCGGGAACGTTCGGGCCGGACACGTTGATCATGCCCTGCGATGTGACGAAAGATGAGGACATCGCCCGGGTGTTTTCCCAAGTGCAAGCACGTCATCCGGTGTTGCATCTCCTGCTGCATTCCGTGGCGTTTGCGCCGCGCGAAGCGTTGGAAGGCCAGTTCCTCAACACTTCGCGAGAGGCTTTTCGAGTCGCGCATGATGTGAGCGCTTACTCGCTGATCGCGCTGGCGCGGGCGGCCCAGCCGATGATGACCCAAGGCGGCAGCATCGTGGCCATGACCTATTACGGGGCGGAGAAGGTGGTCCCGCACTACAACGTCATGGGAGTGGCCAAAGCCTCCCTGGAGGCTTCCACGCGTTACCTCGCCTACGATCTGGGACCGCAAAAAGTTCGCGTCAACTGCATCAGCGCGGGCCCCATGAACACGCTCGCTGCACGCGGGATCGCCGGTTTCACCGACATGCTCAAACACTACGAGGCGCACGCGCCTCTCAAGCGGAATGTGTTGCCCGAAGAGTTGGGCGCCACCGGTGTTTTTCTGGCGAGCGACGGTGCCGCGGCCATCACCGGACAGGTCTTGTACGTGGACAGCGGCTACCAGATCATGGGCATGTAAGCGCCAGACGGCGCAGGGAGGCATGGTGTCCGCGTCCAACCCCAAAGTGCATCGTGACATGGCCGCGGTCCGCGACCATGCGAGGAAGTTTTCGGATTACACCTATGTGTATCCGGTGATCTCCAGGCGCTCGGAGGGACTCTCGCTCGGGGTCAATCTGAACCCTGACAAAGTTTGTAATTTCGACTGTGTGTATTGCGAGGTGGATCGAAAGACTCCGGGTAAGCCGGCCGGCGTGGTCGTGCGCCAGTTGGAAATGGAGTTGCGCGATCTGATTCGCCGTGTGCTGGACGGAGGCCTTTCAGAGGACGCGAGATTCCGGGGCCTGCCGGAACGTTTGATCCGAGACATCAAGGACATCGCGTTCAGTGGGGACGGCGAACCCACGATGATCGGGAATTTCGCCGAGTGCGCGGAGGCTGTCGCCAGGATCAAAACGGAGTTCGGCTTGACCGAGACTCAATTGGTTCTGATCACCGATGCCGCGGGATTGGACAAAGCAGACGTGAGGAAAGGGTTGGAAGTTCTGGACGCGCATCAAGGCCAGATTTGGGCCAAACTCGACGCGGGAACGGAATCCTACTTCAAGGCCGTGAATCGCACGCGGGTGCAATTTAACCGGATTCTCTCGAATTTGCTGCTCACGGCGCGCGTTCGCCCGATCATTATCCAGAGCTTGTTCTTGAAGTTGCATGGTGTCTCCATCTCTCCAGACGAACTGAAGGCCTATGGCGACCGCTTAAACGAAATCGTGCAAGCGGGTGGACGCATCGCTGAGGTCCACGCCTACACCATCGCACGCCCCACACCGGA